>NZ_JBQSXN010000020.1:0-44078 GCF_052378235.1 Psychrobacter sp. AOP3-A1-26 | reverse complement strand
TATCGTTTAGATTGAGGACACGCCCTAAATATTTTACCAATTAAGAATAAACCAGTGGATTATAGCTTAAGATTGGTTATCTTATTGTTTTAGGGTGCTAGAAATACTGTATATATGCTTTAAAATAAACACACCAACATAGGTTAACTAAACTTTATTATAGCTATAAGCAAGGTTTTAATGAAATGACAGCAACTACAGGTTGGCAAAGAAAAGTTGTTCTATTGTTTAAAAGCGAAAGAACTCTAAACGCCAAAAAAATTATTAATACATTCAACGATAAAAGCATAGATGAGATGAAGGCAACCATCATCACAGAACAAAGTTGCGATGCGACAGCATTAACTCATAAGCCCAAAGTCAAAGATCTGCAAACTCATTTGGAAAATTTAAAGCATCAGTTTATTGGACGATCTGAACTGTGTTTTTATCATGCAGCGCTTGTGGTATTATTGCGCCGTAAATACAAAGTAGAAGAAATATACAGTTATTTTGAGCAATTGTGGATAACGGAACATGAATACTTATTAAACCACCTATCGTTACGCTGGGTTGTATCGGCTTGTGACACCTTTATCGATCACACAAAAGATTCTGTAAGGGCAGCTATTTTGATGAATGTCATTACCTTGATGAATACTCTAAGAGTCTATGAAACCAAATATTTTTTAAAGTTACCTACCAACTCCGAATCCATGCCATTGATTGATGATAAAGTTACTCTGCTTTATTGCGGCGATATGCCTCTATACGATGGTCTTACTTACTTTCGTATCGGCACTGATGATAGTTTAAAAAACATGCGCAGTCGTTATGAGACGTTTGATAATATCGATAAATTAGCAACGACCATTCTACTTTCTGTTTTTGATAAACTACAGAACAATAATAGTGCTTTTGCTACTTTGCGATTACTACATAACAGTGGTAAGTCTAAATGGTGGAGCGATACCCACCCTTGAGATATTTAAAAAAATTATCCCTATTCAAATTTTATAGAGTAATCAATGCCTCCAACTTCTCAAGCTTTATCTTTTACCAATCTGAACGCCACAGATAACTTTCTCGTGTGTTGTTTTTATACCGCCAGCTATCGTGATCATGCGCAATCTTTGAAGCAATCTCTAGATGACTTTAATTTAAATTATTATTTTAAAGAAGTTGAGGACGCTGGTTACTGGGAAGCAAATACTCGCATCAAACCGCATTTTATTTTGGAATGCTTACAACAATTTCCAGATAAAAAAGTCTTATATTTAGATGCGGATGCGCTGGTGAAAAAACCTTTAGATTATTTTAATCATATCAACGCAGATGTTGCATTCTACAAAACCAAAGGTATGCCGGGCATGTCTCATGACTATCTGGCCAGCACCATGTTTTTCAATAATACCTCTAATACCACTAATTTCGTTAAACAATGGATCGCTGAGCAAGTAAATGGCAAGCGTACACAGGTCGATCAAGACAGTCTTGATATGGCTATGAATAAGCTTGGTGGCACTCTAACCGTTGAAGCACTCAACCCTGGCTATATTAAAATCTTCGATAAAGACTATGACGGTGACATTTATATTGAGCAATATCAAGCCAGCCGTGGTCAGACCAAACTTAAAAGACAAAGAATACGCTGGCGAAATAGATTTTTAATAGTTTCTATTATTTTGATAATATTACTAATTATCATCAAGATAATTAATTAATTTTACTTATATTAGGGCGTGTCCTCAATCGATCGCCATCTAATTCGGTTAAGAATGAAGACACGCCCTAACAATGTTAATAGTAAGAAAAGCAACAAAGCCAGAATGACACAGTAATATTAAACGCCATGTAAATTTGGGCTGGGAGATGTTTCAATAAAGTCTATATATTTTTTGGCGACCTTTACAGGAAGGAGAGCGTCATCAAATGCAGATTGAAACTGTTGAGGGTTATTCATAGCTTGGCTTAATTTGTTCGCAATAGCGTCAACATCTCTCATGGGCATCAAGTTATTTTTTGGTAATAACTCACTTGGCCCAGAGGGACAGTCTGTACTAATAACTGGCGTGCCCAGAGCCAAAGCCTCTGCTATAACTAAGGCAAACCCTTCCCAGTCAGAGGTTAATATTTTGAATTGCGCATGTTTTATATAGGGAAAAGGATTCTCACGAAACCCTAAAAACACTACCTTGTCTTCTAAACCAAGCTCCACGGCTAGACTTTTCATATCACTCTTACGCTTACCTTCCCCTAAAAGCAGTAAAGGCAGAGATTGATCTGTTTGAGCATAAGCTTTTAGCAGGACATCGTGACGCTTTGCTTCTTTAAAACTACCCACATGAATAATATAGTTCTGATATTCTGGGACAAATGCTTCAGCAAGTTTTCGGATGTTATCTCTATCAATCGGATTGTGGATAGCAGTCGTTGGCGTAATATTGCCAAAAGTTTCTATAAAGTCTGCTTCCACCCCTTTACTCACACATATGCAAGGATGCTTAGCGTATATGTTAATCATTCTCGATTTTGACTTATTGCCCTGATTCGCACGATCAAACTTATACAGTAGTGATAAAGTATTGTGAATGACATAGTTAATATTTGGCAACCTACTATAACTAAGAATACTATCCGTAGGCATAAGGTTAGATAGGATGATATCAGGTTGACCAATATTATTTAAAATATATTTATCGACAGCTCGCGCAAAAACTTTCTCACCACGCTTTGTTCCTAATATCATCTTATATGGCTTGAATTTGAGTATATGGTAGTTAAGATCTGGACTAAGCTCATACTCTACTAAAGGCTTAAACCTTAATATATGCACCTGATAACCTAACTCGTAAAACCCTTGTCCTAGAGTAAGAACCACACGCTCTGCACCGGCGCCCTGTAGACAGTTAATAACAAGTACCACTATTTTGGTGGGCTGCTTCATAAAGTATGACCTATGGATAATTGATTACTCATTGAGTAGGTAGCCTGACTACTACTTTATTAAATGAGTTAACGCTTAAAGATTTTTGAAAACAAGGATTTAGATTTTTTTGGTCGCGTTATTTTATTGCCTTTATAGCGTTGCTGAGTCTTTTTTGGAAAGCTACCAAAAGCATCAACTCTATAATCATCTAATTGATACCCATTGGCCAAGGCTTCACTATAATAACTATCAAACAATGCAGTCAAATCCTGTCTTGGATGGTCGATTATTTTACCATCAAACCAGTGTTCAAACCCTTCACTACTCACTCTTTCCAGTGAATACTTGTGACTAAACTGTGTGCCCATATCAGAATAGTGTAATATCTTGATATCCTCTATCGCTAGATCTTCCCCATCCACGCAGTTATAGCTGTCCTGATAAGGCTCAATTAAGTTTTGATTGTTTTTAAGCAACTTCATCATCTTTTTATGACTGTCAGGGTCCTGTCATAACTGTTCAATTGATGGGATAACTGTTTTTGCTTTAGCACAATCCCAAACGCAGGTACATAATCGCATCATATCCGCATAACTTTTCGCTGCTACTATTGATTGTCCTTCAATAGGATGTTCCCATAGTTTTGCTAAATCATCTAAAATGATAACGTCAGCATCCATATAAATGGCTCTGCCAGAAAAATCGCAATATTCGGGGATGGCCCAGCGAAAGCCTGAAAAAGGGGTTGCCCACTTAGTAGAGTTCCAACCTTCACCAGTTTCAGGGTTTGAGTACCAATAACTGCTAGGATCACGTGACATTTGCATCCAGACGATTTCGACGGGCGTACTGGTATGTTTGTGCAAACTATAATCTAAGACCATCATTTGTTCTAAATCACAGTTATTCGGGTCACAACCCACAAACACTTTGATAACCTCTTTACTCATAACGTATTCTCTTGAATTCATGACTGTAGTAAAAAACAAATATTAGGGCGTGTTGAACATTCCCAAATAGTCAGTACTATGGTCGAATGTTCAACACGCCCTAAATACCGTTTAATTATATAATGGTAATATTATATAGAGTTACCTGTTATGCCGTCAACCCGTTGCATATATATACTGCCCTAAGTACTGGCTTTAAATACAATCAACCATGAAGATAAAAAGATAGCCTTACTATGATTGATGTTAGACTTTATAATAGCGCTAAATTACTATAGCTGCACTGCCACACCAATCCTTTGCTATGTCATAGATAAGTACCATATTCGAGATGGACTTAAGACAACTGTAGTATAAAACCCAATAAACTATAAAAAGAGCGTAGACATGACCCCGTCATTTAACCAAAAGTCAGCCTCACACGCCAAGCGGCAAAAAGACAGTCTTCATAACGGTAACAATAGCTTGGATAGTAACCAATCAGAACAAAAGCAGTGGCGCTGGTTTGGTTTGTTTTTAATCGCTTACTTTGTTATTTGGTCTATCGCGCCTACCTTTTTCGCCAGCAGCGTACCGTTTGATGTCAGCGAAGGTATTAGTTGGGGAAGCGAATGGCAATTGGGCTACTATAAACACCCTCCTTTTTCGTCATGGGTACTATATAGCTTTTATCAGCTGTTTGGCCATATTGGTCCTTATCTGCTTAGCCAACTATACGTCCTACTCACTTTATTTTTTATCTATCAGCTAGGTAAAAAGGTCTGGTCACATGAAGTTGCGCTATTGGGCAGCGCACTAACCTTAGCAATCGTTTATTACACCTATCCCAGCCTAGAGTTCAATCATAATGTTGCACAATTTCCTATTTGGGCAGGGCTGTATTTAGTATTCTATCAAGCACTTACCCGTAATCGGCTCACAGACTGGCTACTACTGGGTGTGCTTGGTGGGCTCGGTATGCTCACCAAATACAGTGTGGTATTCTTATTATTGCCAATGGCGATTTACTTGTTACTACCAAAACAGTGGCCGCTGCTAAAGCAACCGCAGCCATGGATAGCTATTTTTGTGATGCTCGCAGTATTTGCCCCGCATCTATATTGGTTAGTGATGCATGATTGGTTGCCGCTCGGTTATGCTAATGGGCGCTCACATGATGTCGGTGAAGCCGCTAGTAGCGTTAGCCGCCATTTTAGTTGGATCAGTTTTATTATCGCTCAGCTCGTCGCACATATCCCACTATTATTAATACTCGCCCTTAATCGCAAACGCTTATTTGGTGTTAGCGCTTATAAGCATAGCCTGCCAGCAGGTGCTTCTCTACTATGGTATCTTTGGGCCGCTCCCATTGGTGTGCTAGTAGTGTTGAGCTTAGTATTCGGTGTTGGCTTGCGTGATATGTGGGGCATGCCAATGTGGGCGCTGTCTGGATTGCTAGCTGCCTCATTCGTTGTCCCAGCTACTCAATTATTGACAGCGACTAAACTACGTAAAGCCCTCGCTATTTGGCTGACACTAGCCACGGTACTGATGGTCGTATACGTGGGTTTTGGTGATAAAATACGTCATAAACCATCGCGTATGCAATGGCCTGAACAAGCGCTTGCTGGACAAGCTCAGGACACTTGGCAATCGCTGAGTAGTTGCCCACTCGATAGCGTCTCAGGTGACCGCTGGCTGGGCGCTTTAGTAGCAATAAATAGTGGGTTTCCATCACAAATGATTTCAGGTCCCGCCAGCCATTCACCGTGGATGAGTATTGAACGACTTCAAAAAAACGGCACCCTAGTCATGTGGGAAGACGGCGATGACGATATATTGCTGCCCTTACTGGATGAAATAACAGTGGTCGGTGACCATCAGGATAATAATGCAGCCAGCTCTGATCGACTAATAAAAAAACAAGGTCAATGGCAAATTTCATGGCGTGACCCTAAAGCGGATACACCGTTGACCGTAAACTGGACTGCTTATGTTCCTAGTCGCTGTGTTCAGTCGCCTCAATAAATTGCCCAGCAACCATACCTACTTACCAAAGATGATGAGTGTTTTATGCCACAAAACCAACCTTACTTATCGATCATCATGCCAGCCTATAATGATGCCGAGGCATTGCAAGCATTTTTGCCCGAAGTATTTGCATTTACCGCAGCGTTAAATCTGCCCAAAGAATATAAAATATCAGAACAACCAAAAGACAAAGTAACGCCCGCAAGCTGTGAAATTATCATCGTCGATGATGGTAGCCGTGATGACTCGGTTGCTGTAGTGACCAATCTGATAGCAACACTGCCTGAAAACACAACATTGCAAATAATACGTTTGTCTCGAAACTTTGGTAAAGAGCCTGCGCTCAGTGCTGGTCTTGCTCAGGCAGAAGGTGATATGGTGGCGATGATTGATGCGGATGGTCAGCACCCTTTATCAGTATTGGCGCAAATGTTAAATATGATTGAACAGTCAAATATTGATATGGTGGCCGGTATTCAGGCCAATCGCCCGCATGAAAGCCAGTTAGCAAAAACCTTCAAACGCAGCTTTTACCACTTTATCCAAGACCGCCAGCGTTATGAGATTCGCCCCAATGCTGGTGATTTTCGCGTGATGAAGCGTAAGGTCGTACAGGCATTACGCTCACTACCTGAGCGCCAACGCTTTATGAAAGGTCTCTACGCTTGGGTAGGCTTTAATACTGTCTACCTGCCCTTTACTGCTGATAATCGCGGCTCTGGTGAGAGTAAGTTTAACTTTGGTAGTCTTTTTGAATTGGCTTTGGTTGGCATTACTTCTTTTTCTCAAAGACCGTTACGACTCATATCACGCATGGGTTTTGTCGTCTCCGCTTTGGCATTTTTATACGGTTTATTTATTGTCATAGATACCTTAATATTTGGTAGCGATGTCGCAGGCTGGGCAACCGTAGCCGCTGGCATTATGTTTTCCACTGGTATCCAACTGGTCTGTATTGGCGTGATTGGTGAATATGTTGGCAGGCTGTATGAAGAGGTTAAGCAACGACCGCTATATCTCATTGATGAAACCATTAGTAGTAGCGAACTCAGTGATAGCGATAACCATGCTGATGAAGTCACGGACACCCCTACTAGATTTCTTGACAAAAAAACCTATGAATAAAAAACCAGCAACACCAACAGCATCCAAACAAGCCCTATGGTTTATAGCCGTTGGCGCTATTGCTGCATTGGTGCATTTTTTAGTATTGGTAAGTATTGTCAGCTTTACGCCCATGACCCCAACATGGGCGAATGTTATGGCATTTTTACTGGCCTTCATCATCAGTTTTTTGGGGCATTTTTATCTGACCTTCAACCCCTCGAGCCTACCTTTTTCAGATAATAAAAAGAACGATAATCAGAGCGTTAAACGTCCATCCTTGGCTGGCTCGTTACCAGTGCTAGCCAAGTGGTTTGCCAGCTCAATTATTGGATTTCTTGCCAATCAAAGCTTATTTGTTTTGGGGTTAAATTGGTTTGGTGAGCATTACTATATGTTGATATGGTTGGTAGTAACCGGCGTTATCACGGTGATGACTTTTTCATTAGGTAAACTTTGGGCATTTAAATCATGACGGCAATAAAAAACAACACACCTCAAAACCAGAACTCTCAAATATCAAATAGTGCACGCGCTATTATTATCAATGTCGATGATTTGGGTTTATCGGATGCAGTAAATGATGCGGTATTACATCTCGCTGAACGTGGGCGCATCGGTGCTAGTAGCTATATGGTAGGGGGTACTATCAGTGACAGTGAGATACAAACGTTAGCCGAATTAAATGTCGATATTGGTTTGCATCTGGATTTGACCGGAATATTCCCATCAGCGCTGCGCGGTTCTCTTAAGTCGCTCATTATAGCCAGCTACCTACGTAAAATTAATCCTGTACAAGTGACTGATATCATCAAAAAACAATTGGATGGCTTTGAAGACCGTTTTGGCCGTGCCCCTATTTTTGTAGATGGTCATCAGCATATTCATCAGTTTCCTATTATCCGTCAACGCTTAGCCAACGAGCTGAATGAGCGCTACGGTGGCGAAAACACCCAAGCTCATATTAGTGCGCGTACGACCACCCCGTTGGTGAACGATTTTAAGTCTTGGGTTATCTACACGCTAGGTGGCAATGCATGGCGCAAACTGTGCAAAGATAAACACATTGCAACCAACGATTATTTTGGCGGAATTTATGGGTTTGATGCTAACCGTCAAGAGTTAACAGCATTGTGGGATCAATGGTTACAGAGTGCACCGCGCACCGCTGATTTATCGCCTGCGCTCTATGCACAGTCATTTGCCATTGAACCGTTGGGCACTTATGCGCAATATGATACGACCACTCCCGCCATACATGCTGCGCCACTCTCACTGCCTACAGAATTGTCTACCACTCTTATTATGTGCCATCCTGCCATTCCTGATAACGGCTGGCAGGATGAAATTAAGACTGCACGAGAAATTGAATACAACTGGTTAATGAGTGATGCGTTTGAAGTATTATTACAGAAGCATGATGTGAGATTGGTACGCTGGTCAGAAAGTGTTTAAAAGCTATTTATTGCTATAGCCAGTCCTAAATAAAAGAAAGACAAGTATTATAACGTGCTACTGGGATGAATTTTTCTTGCTTGCTGTGCGCTTTGCACTCCAGAGGCTGCGAATAATTCACCCCAGTAACTCTGTACTCTTTCAAAATTGGATTAACTATATCTATATTAACCACTCGAACTCAATGGCTTTCTTTATAGTATAGCCAACAAAAAAGCCAAGACTATGACACAGTCTTGCCTTTTCTCAAACACCGATTAATATATAAATCAGTCAATAAAACTTAACCAATCCATATACTGCTCATTGCGACCGTGCACGACATCAAAGTATAAGGTTTGCAATTTTTCAGTCAAGGGTCCACGACTACCGTTACCGATAACCCGGTCATCATATTCACGAATAGGTGTCACCTCAGCCGCGGTGCCCGTCATAAAGATTTCATCTGCTAAGTAAAACTCATCACGAGTGATGCGGCGCTCAACAACCTTGATACCCAAGTCATCCGCAAATTCGATGATAGTACGACGCGTGATACCATCTAATGCACCGCCACCTAAATCAGGAGTATGTAACACGCCATCTTTTACTAAAAACAAGTTCTCGCCAGCACCTTGGCAGACATAGCCTTGTGGGTCCATCAAGATGGCTTCGTCATAACCATTACGCGTGACTTCTTGATTGGCCATGATAGAGACGGGATAGTTGCTTGAGGCTTTTGCCTTACACATAGTTACATTGGTCATATGGTGGGTAAATGATGAGGTTTTGACACGGATACCATTTTTGATACCTTCTTCACCAAGGTACGCGCCCCAATGCCAAGCCGCAACCATCGCATTGATGCTATTGTCACGTGATGACAGGCCTAGTTTTTCTGCACCCACCCAAATCAGTGGACGAATATAGGCTTCTGCGAAGTTGTTTTGCTTGACCACGTCTTTGTGCGCTTGCTCAAGCGTTGCTGCATCAAACGGCACGTCCATCTGAAAGATTTTTGCTGAACCCAATAGGCGCTCAGTGTGCTCTTTTAGACGAAAAATTGCTGTGCGATTGTCAGCCGTTTGGTAAGCACGGACGCCTTCAAACACCGCCATACCATAATGTAAGCTATGCGTCAGTACATGGACTTTGGCATCTGGCTGTTCAATCATCGTGCCATTCATCCAAAGCTTACCATCTTGTGTTGCCATGTTCATTTTATAATCCTTATGCTAGCACTATCGGCTAACTTTTTTAGGTATAGTCAACGCACTTGAAAATGGCCACAACATTAACCTCGTGCAATGTAATATTTACGCTCGGTTACCTTGTACCCACCTTAAACTGCTTCGACTAGAGGTTGTATTTAGTCGTATTTATCAACATCATATGATAACACCGCAGCGTCAATTTTTACTGCTAAAATACCGCTTCATTATTATTAATGACTGACGACAGTATTACCATGAGCAAGCGATTATATCACTGGCAATGCTGACAAATGCAACCTTTTGGTTTGTGGTTAAATGATTTTTGTTTATAGTGGTGCCTATTTTTCTTCTATTGAGTCGACGCCCATCAAATGTTGCCATTGATCTTGTACCAATGTTCGCGTCTCCTTCCATAGCGATTCATCGACTAACAATGACTGCTCTGACAATGCCAGCTGGTGAGTGGCAGCACGTATTCTTAGATAAGCATCGGTCAAATCCTGACAAACTTGCGCGTCCCAAATTCCTAGTAACGCAACTTCTTCAAAAATACGGACGTTGTCACTCCACTTAGTCAAACTTGGATATTCGTGCGAATAAGCCAGCACCGCAAATTGTGCTAAAAACTCAATATCAATTATGCCGCCTGCGTCTTGTTTAAGATGAAACTTGCCCGCTTGTTGTTGCCACTGACTGGTGCCTAGATGTTTTTGCATCTTAATACGCATACTGGTGACTTCACTACGCACCTGTTCTATCGTGCGCGGTAGGGCCAGTACCTCTCGTCGGATATCACAAAAACGTGCTGTCACACGTTTGTCGCCACAAATCGCCCGTCCCCGCACCAATGCTTGATGCTCCCACGACCATGCTTTGTCCATTTGATAGGTTTCAAAAGCATGGCAAGATACTACCATCATGCCAGCGTTACCCGAGGGGCGCAGACGCATGTCAATCTCATAAACGCGGCCATCTCGAGTTTGAGTATTGAGGTAATTCATCAGCTTTTGTACCAAACGCGCAGCAAATTTCATCCCACTGACTGATTTTTCGCCAGTAGTCATGCCCTGCTCTTTTATCTTGTGTAAAAACACCAAATCTAAATCGGATGAATACGACAACTCTAACCCACCAAGCTTGCCGTAGCCAATGATGGCAAAGCCGCAATCAGCCTCAGTCACTGGGTCACCATCTTGACCAATGGGGTAACCGTAGCGTTTGACGATTTCTGCAAAAGCACGCTCTAGTGCCGCTTCTAATACCACAGCAGCGATATAGGTTAATGAGTCCGACACCTTCATAATTGGACGCTCAGCCAATACATCACTGGCAGCGACCGCCAATACTTGGTTCTTTTTGAATAGCCTTAATACGCTGAGCAACTCTTCTTCATCATTGGGCTCAACCCGCAAAAGTTGTTGGCGCAAAATATCACGAAGCTCTGGCTTATCTGGCAAATGACGATAGCGTTGCTGTAAAAAAGTATCTAAAAGCACCGGATAATGTGCCAACTCTTTTGCAATCCAAGGACTGGCCGACAGCATCGGAATCAGCTCAATCGTTGCGTTGGGGTTCTCTGCAATCATGACCAAATAGATAGAACGGCGACAAATCGCTTCGAGCAAAGCAATGAGACGCGGTAAGGCGGTATTAGCCAGTTGCTGCTGCTCTTGATGAGCGAGTAATGCATGGATAATGACAGGATAAGCATCGTCCAAACGCTCTCTTGCTTCGTCACTTAAGTTGGCAACCATCTTTGATTGCCAAAAACCCTGCAATAGCTCGCGATTTTCTGGGGTGAGTACTTCATTCAACCGCGCAATCTGCTCATCGAGGTGTTCTGGCTCAAGATTCATATCGTCTTGGTCAGGTATCTGGCGCTCGGTGACCATACGCTCAAACGGAACATTGACATTGTCGCGGTGATGATTAAGCGTGCTTAGCAATGCTTGCCAGTTATCAAACCCAAGTGTTATCGCTAAATTATGCTGCCAATGTAAATCATGAGGTAAGCGCTGAGTCTGCTGGTCATTGATGGCTTGAATACCATGCTCTAATCGGCGTAGAAAACGATAAGCCACTTGCAGCTGCTCATAGGTGACGGTCTCTATATACCCAAGCTTATGTAATGCCTGCATTGCCTGTAAGCACGATTTAACCTGTAGTTGAGGATGCCGCCCACCATAAATCAACTGGAATGCTTGCACAATAAACTCAATATCCCTGATACCACCAGCACCAAGCTTAATATTATCCAAATCTTCACGCTGTACCACTTGGTTTTGGATAAGCGACTTCATTTCTCTGAGTGCTGAAAAAGCACTGTAATCAACATAATAACGAAAGACAAATGGTTTAATAAGCACCTGCAACTCATCATAGAACGGCTGCTCTATCTGCCCAACCACTCGCGCTTTTAGCCAAGCAAAACGCTCCCATGCACGGCCATGCTGCGAAAAATACTTCTGTAATGCCGATAAATGGATGGCCAAGTCGCTACCGTCACCCCACGGACGCAGACGCATATCCACTCGAAACACAAAACCATCAGCGGTCTTGTTATCAAGCAACTTAATAATACCTTGACCCAGCCGAGTCATAAAACGCTTGTTATCTATGCAGCGGGTGCCTTTGGCTTTATCGCCATTGGTCTCACCACGTGCCTGATGGACAAAGATAAGATCGATATCACTGGATAAATTTAGCTCATGAGCGCCAAGCTTGCCCATGGCCATAATCGCCATGTCGTCAATTTGTACATTGCCTTTAGCATTAATAAACGTCGGTTCGCCATACTGTTTGATAAGATGCTGATAGGTATACTCTTTGGCAAAAGAGATACAACCATCTGCAAACTCAGACAGCTCATCGGTTAACTGCTCAAGCGTAATCATTTGTAATGCATCTTGCCATATCCAGCGCATCATCAGTAGCGTACGCAAATGGCGCAAACCACTCATCACCTTCATTTCATCGGCGAGTTGGTAATTATCATCCAAGGTATAGTCTTGGATTAAATCATCAATTTGCTGACGTGTTAGGGTTTGGTCTAATGGGTAACTGCGCAAAAAAGTCTGGCATGAAATGGTCCGACTTTCCCAAATTTGATAGGCAAATTCACTCGCCGTCTGCAATACTTGCAACTGATCTGCCGTAGGCTGATAATCTGTCCCATGAGTCGCACGTAAAGACATAGCAGATAACATAGAGGAATGAACTCCTTACATAGAATAATAAGACGACGTAAATCTAGAACCTAAGTCTAGATTTTTTCTGCCGAGCCAATCACAGCATCAAATAAGCTTACTCAATATCTGAGTGTTCAGCAACGTTTAACAACACGGACACTATTTGATTCTAGCGGCTTTATGGTAGCATGAATAACTTTAGCACGAACAGCCATAACCTTAGGCCACCAGCCGTGATGAATAATAATGAAAGTGTCAAATTATAAAAAACAAACTATAAAAATCAGGATAATAAAATGAATCATTCAAATTTAAAACAACAAAACCAGGAAATTGTATTGGCTGAACACCCTTCAGGTTTGCCAACAGAAAACACCTTTAAAATTAATGACATTGATATGCCTCAGCTCAAAGCGAGCGAGGTCTTAATAAAAAGTATTTACGTCTCTGTCGATCCTGGTATGCGCGGCTTTATGAATAAAGGCGATGACGATGCTGCTGGCAATAAATTTCAGTTAAACAAGCCGATTACCAGTCGAACGGTTGCACAGATCATTGAAAGCAATGATGATGATTTTGCAGTAGGTGATATTGTGCATGGGCGCTTTGCATGGCAAAAATATCAAACCGTTAAAATTGCAGACATTGAAAAAGTAGACCCGACGCTTGCACCTATTTCCACCGCTGTCAGTATGCTTGGTATTCCCGGCCTCTCCGCCTATTTTGGTATGCTAACTATTGGTCAGCCAAAAAAAGAGGAAACAGTCGTTGTCTCTGGTGCAGCAGGCTCAGTAGGCAGTATTGCTGCGCAGATCGCTAAGATAAAAGGCTGTAAAGTTATCGGTATTGCAGGCTCTGCCCAAAAAATTGCGTTCTTAGAAGATGACTTAGGCTTGGATAAAGGCATCAACTATCATCAAACTGACGACATGGAAGTGGCGATCAAAGAAGCCTGTCCCGATGGTGTTGATGTGTTTTTTGATAATGTCGGCGGAGAATTGTTCGATGCGGTTTTTGCCAATATTAACAAACACGGCCGTGTCGCTATTTGTGGACAAATTGCAGAATACAACGCAGACAATCCGCCACAAGGTCCAAGACCCATGCAAACCTTAATCAAGAAAAGCGCCCGTATGGAAGGGTTTGTTGTCTACGATTTCGCAGATGAGTTCGATGCCGCCAAAAAGCAAATCGCAGAATGGTATAATGCTGGGCAACTGAAATACAAAGAAAACCTTATCGAAGGATTTGAAAACATTCCTTCCGCCTTTATTGGTCTCTTTACCGGTGAAAACATCGGTAAGCAAATGATCAAAACTGGCGATTTAGAAAAATAAATTGAATCTGGCTTTTAGACTTGAACGGTTGACCATGAACCGTTCAAGGTCGGTTTATTAAAGACTTTTTAGTCACTACCTATCAATCAACAACCACCTATAAATTGCGATGCTACCGTTATGACCACGCCTACAACCACGGCCTCTACCCCATTACTTCTAATCACCGCTGATCCTAGTCACCCGCTTGCTCAACTAGCGCTACGTTATGCACGCGCTTATCTTCAGAGCAGCTCAAACCAAGAAGAGGTGGGCAGACACAGCCCTTTAAACGTCTTTTTTTATGCAGACGCAGCGCATACTGCCAATCGTTTACGCTGGCAGTCGGCAGACCAAATCGACTTGACCAAAGAATGGCAAACGCTCGCTGAGCAATATCAGTTATCACTGCCCGTTTGCGTCAGTACCGCACTCAGTCGCGGTATTAGCGATAGCGATAACAGCAAACGACATCAGCTAGACACTGAAAATCTGGCACAAGGTTTTACATTGGTAGGATTGAGTGAGCTTGCAATGATGATGCAAGAGGACTGTCGCTTGGTGCAGTTTTAATACAATTTTGATGCAGGTTTTATAAAATTGATGACGCCAAGACAATACTTATTAGCGAGTAACATTCTAAGCCAGCAATCAGATTAGGAACATACCATGAAACTATTAATTCAGCTGCATACCCCGACTGAAATGGTCAGTTATGAAGGCTGTGCACTGGCACTAACGCTGGCAACCTTTGGGCATGAAGTACAGTTGTATTTAGATGCGCCTGTTTTTGGCTTTTTGATGCAGCATGAGTCACGTTTGCACGGCATGATTCAGTCACTTGAGCTCTATGATATGCCAGCGGCTTGGTTACCAGACGATGTGTTTAGTGGCTGGGTCACAGGTATGTTGCCAGCCGATTTGGCCTCGCAGCTAACATTGATACCAGAAGTGGTGAACTCAAATGACTTTGAGCAAATACTGACTTTTTAATAAAAAAAACAATGAATACTATCAAAGCAAATGGATACCGTTATGGCAACCTTATATCAATTACACAGTAAGATAGACACCCTCAGACGCAGTGTCGAAGAGATGTCGCGCACATGGTGCAAAGGTGACAGTATCGTCTTACTTGGCACCACGGTCGCTTTTATTGACTGGTTTGATGCCTACTTAGGTGATAGCGAGATACAAGGTATTACGGGTATTTATGCGCTAGCCGATGATGTGGCTCAACTCACGACCAATACCAGAGCCAAGCTAAACTTAGAGGCCAAGTTAAGCGGTATCTTAACCGATAGTGAATGGGTCAAACTGACTCAAAATGCTAACGTTAGTAATGCTGGATTTGATAAAGTAGTGACCATCGCCTTATGAATAATAACGACAACACTATTAACGACAACGCTATTAAAATTATGACAACAATCGATGTTGAACTGGATCAAGACGGCCACTTATGTGATTATACGATTTGGACGGCTGATATTGCCCAGCAATTAGCCAACACCCTAGAGGTACATTTAGAGACTGAGCATTTGCAAATCTTACAACAGGTACGGGCTTTTTTTACCAAGTTTAATCATCCACCAGCGACGCGACCACTTATCAAGTGGCTACAGAAAACGTTGCCTGAGTGTGACATTAGCAATCAAAAGCTGCAGCAATTATTTAATACAGGCTTGGTTGCTCGTCATGTCAATCGCTTGGCTGGTTTGCCAAAACCCCCTAATTGCTTATAATTTTCTCAATCCATAAATACATAGTCGGTTCAATATGAACCGCTATTTTGGGTCGTATACTGTCAAGGTCTCATAACCGATGCTACGCCCTTCATCGCCCTCAAACCCTTGCTGCCGCCACACCTCATACAGACATATAGACACGCTATTAGACAAGTTCAAACTGCGTGAATCCGGTAGCATGGGCAACCTAAGCCAGTTACCGCTGCCGATATCTTCACGAATTGAATCCGGCAGACCTGCTGTCTCAGAACCGAAAACCAGAGCAACATTAGATCTCACATTGGCATTCCCTTTTAAGCTTGTAAAATCATAATCATAAAATGGCTTGCTAAGCTTGGTAGTCATTGCCGTAATCATATCGCAGTCCGCTGCTAGCAATGATTGTTTTGCAGCTGCCCAATTATCATGGACTTGCAAATGGGCGTATTCATGATAGTCCAACCCTGCACGGCGCAGTTTTTTATCATCTAACTCAAACCCCAAAGGTTTGACTAAATGCAGCTGCGCACCAGTATTGGCACATAGGCGAATAATATTACCGGTATTGCTCGGCATTTTTGGAGCTACCAGTACGATGTGTATGGTCATAATATTTCCGTAGATGATTTTAGACTCACCGTAATCAAAAGTTACAGTTTACTGTCAATAATTACATTTTGATACTGTGCAGCGTTTTTAACTTTCACTATGATGTCTGTATTAGATAACAAGACGATATGTCGATGTCGGTATATTGTGGCGCTATCTTATACCAAACCAATAATGTTCGCGCAAATCGTTTAACGTTATTGGTATAACACGCCAGAATCCATTTATTTTTGAGGACACTATTATGAAAAAAGTAATCATTGCATCTTTAACAGCTATGTTCGTATTGACCGGTTGCAACACTTTTAAAGGTCTAGGCCAAGACGTGTCAAGCGCTGGCGATGCTGTAACTGGCGGCGCACAAGACGTACAACAAAAAATCTAAGTCTTAGCGTTTTAGATTTAAAGCTAAAAAGGTTTGCCATTTATTTGGCAAGCCTTTTTTTATTACCTATACTAAGAAAGCTTCGTCAAAACTAAAAAATCTTCGTCAAACAAGCTTACAAAAACACTCGTAATATTTGATTGAGGTAACGCTGCCCCAATTTTGTTGGTTGCAAATGCTCGGCACTGTCGACCAATAAACCTTGAACAACCAATTTATCTACCTGCTCCGCAATATCGCTATATCTCAATCCTGTTCGTGCCTCAAAAAGCGACCACATCACCCCGTCGTGCAGACGTAGCGCATTCAGCATAAATTCACTTACCAACTCATCACTATCAATCACTTGCCAACCAACCATCTTTGGTGCACTTTGGCTTAATGTAGATTGCTCGGCGTCAGCTTGGTAGTCCATGTCTTGATGACTTATGTCCTGATAATTTACATAGTCTTTAGGCAAGCGTGACTTACTAAAACGATAAATGCCAGAATCTAGCAACAACTCATTTCCATTTAATTCTGTCGCTTTACCTGCAACCGTTAACTTGCCATGTGCCCCAGCACCAATGGCGAGATAATCCCCAAATTGCCAATAATTGACATTGTGCCGGCATGGCTTATCGGACGCGCCTGACCAAGCAGATACTTCATAATTGTTATAACCCAATTTTTGGAGTAACGCCTGCCCTGCCTGCTCAATATCTGCCAAGTTATCCTCATCTGGCAACACGGGCTGACTGCGATAAAACACGGTATTGGGCTCAATCGTCAGCTGATACCACGAAATATGCGTTGCACCTGCATCGTGTGCCATCTGAATATCGTCTAGTGCTTCATGCATCGTTTGCTGCGGTAAGCCATGCATCAAGTCGACATTGACTCGCTCAAACCCCGCTGTGCGAGCCGCATGAATCGCTGCGAGTGCCTGAGCAGGATCATGTATACGTCCCAGCGTTTTCAGCTTATCAGCCGCAAAGCTTTGCACACCAATCGACAATCGATTGATACCGACATCCAAATACTGCGCAAAAGGCGCATGCTCTAGCGTACCTGGATTGGCTTCCATAGTAACCTCTATGTCAGCAGAAAAATCAAAACACGCCCGCAGCCCAGCGAATAAGCGTTGATACTGAGCAATCGGCAATAGCGATGGCGTACCACCACCGATAAATATCGAGCTGATTTTGCGCCCTTGAGTCAACGTCTGCTGCACCTTTGCATCTAACAATAATGCATCGACATACTCGTCATACATCAATGACTGACTGTCTATCGGCAGCTCATGCGAGTTAAAATCACAATAAGGGCATTTTTTGACACACCAAGGAATATGGATATATAGCGCCAATGGAATAGTGTTTACCACTATGGTATTCGCAACAGAATGATTCAGAGCACTAGAACTAATGGATGAGTGAGCAGGTTTGATATTTAACATAAAAGGATTTATCTATAAATAGGTAACTGCTGTCATTAGCAGAAAGTAGCGCTAGGATAACGGCTAAGCTCATTAAAAAAAAGGCCTTGTTAAAGAAAGTTAGATTAATAACAAAACCAGTAACAAACGCTCATGTTAATGGCACTTCCGTACAGGCAGAATAGTTAAGAGTGATAGTATAAAATATACTATAGGTTAAACGACCTATCATAAAAAAGTGCATGGTTAACGATAATTAATAGGATAAAAAGATGGCTTACTGGTTGATGAAATCCAACCCCAAGTTTTTTGGTATTGATGACTTACAGCGCTTGAAAACCGACAGCTGGGATGGCGTGCGCAATTATCGCGCGCGTAACTTTATGCGCGATGATATGAAGGTCGGTGATAAGGTCATCTTTTATCATTCTAGCGCCAAGCCTTCTGGCGTCGCTGGTATCATGACCGTCAGCAAAGCAGGCCATCCTGACCCCTCCCAATTCCATCCTGAGCATAGGCACTATGACCCTATCGCAACCGAAGACGAACCGCGCTGGTACATGGTAGATGTCACTTTCGAGCAAGCTTTTACCGATATACTCCCACTAGCAGAGCTTAAGTTTCTGCCTACGCTTGAGGACTCCTTATTGTTAAGAAAAGGCTGTCAGCAGCTGACCGTCATTCCACTAGAACCCAAACACTGGAATACCATTATGAACATGGCAGAAGAGCTGGAGCTAATACCAGATGAAACAGACTCTATTTAACCGTTTTCAGCCCATTTAGAGACTAAAGATGGTTAAAAATATTTAAGTAAAAACTATTGATTGAACTGAGGACAGGCCCTAATAAACGCTTCCAAAATATTGACTTCATCGCTTAGTTTCTTTACCATCTTATTTGTTTATGACCTGTCAATTCATCGCTTGAATTGATGGGTTATTTTTATTTTAGCCTCGTCGATTTTATTTGTACGCGCAGACTATACAGCCTTATTCATAATCTACTTGCTCATATTATTTATCAGAGTATTATCGTCGCACCACTACTACATTACTGTCTTACTATTCATTTATTAACGGCAGTATTTGCTCATCAATACCATTTTTTAACAAAAATAATTACCGTAAAGAATAAAAAGTTGCTCACTATGGCTTTCCCATTATCTTTTAGAGATTTCAAGAGCTACAGTTTACGCTTAGGCGTGCTCGCGCTACCTATTTTGATTACTCAATTTTGTCAGGCAGCGCTTGGTGTTGTTGATGCCATTATGGCCGGTCAAGTCTCTGCACTTGATTTGGCCGCCGTGGCCGTTGGCTCTGGCATTTGGCTGCCTCTGTTTTTATTAGCCACTGGTATTTTAATTGCTACCACGCCACTCATTGGTGAAGCAGTCGGTCAAAACAAACATGACCAAGTCCCACATATTACCCAGCAGTCTTTATGGACGGCTGGTGTCATTGGTATTCTTGGTTTTATCATTGTCAATTTAGCCCCCAACATCCTTGGGGTAATGGGAGTACCTGAAAATATTCAGCCCATAGCGACGCAGTACTTGCATGGTGTATCGTTCGGTTTCCCTGCCTTGGCAGTCTATGCGGTGTTGCGTAGTTATTGCGAGGCGCTTGGTCGGCCTGAGCCAGTCACTATTATCAGCATCATTGGGCTATTGGCAGATATACCACTGAACTATATTTTTATTCATGGTTTGTTTGGTATGCCTGAGCTTGGCGGCGCAGGCTGCGGGATCGCAACGGCCATGGTACTATGGATAAATGTCCTATTACTTGGTGCTTATACCAGCTTTACTAAGCGTAAGCAATTTGCTACTACGCGCTTTTTTTATGGTTTCGCCAGCCCCAATCGTGCACAAATCAAAAAGCTACTTAAGCTTGGTATTCCTATCGGCGTCTCTATCTTTTTTGAAGCCAGCCTATTTAGCTTAGGGGCACTCGTTATCAGTCCACTAGGTGAGTTGGCAACGGCATCGCATCAAGTAGCATTAGCAGTGACCTCGCAGCTGTTTATGATACCTATATCGGTCGCGATGGCGCTAACCATCATGATATCCAATCGCTTTGGCGAAAAAAACCTTTTGGCATTACGTCAGGTGCAGGCCACTGGTCTAATATGGACTGTCATGATTGCTTTGACTTCTATGCTCGGCGTTTGGCTATTTAGACCACAATTGGCAGCGGCTTTCACTGACAACCCAGTCGTCAGGGCCCAAGCCATGCACTTACTTATTTTTGCACTGGCTTATCAGCTGTTTGATGGCTGGCAAGTGAATGTTGCAGGCATATTACGCGGTATGCAAGACACCACTATACCGATGTGGGTCACGCTATTTTGTTATTGGATCGTTGCTTTACCGCTTGGTATATACTTGGTGCGCTTCACTGATCTTGGGCCAGAGGGATTTTGGATGGCATTAATTACTGGACTATTCCTAGCTTCTATTTTATTGACATTACGTCTGCGCTATCAACAAAAGCGTTTGACAGCTTTATGGGGCTGATAGTGTGGCTTTGTTGATATAAAACCATCCGAATGTCATAACGAATAGCATCTATTAGCATCTAATAACCGTTACTCATCACTGGGACTGGCGCTAAGTAGCCACTTAGACTATGATAATTTATTAGATATTTCTTACGCGTAAGAGTACTAACGTCATAATATGTAAAAAAACTCAGTTAACAACTGTACATCGATTGCTCATTGCCGTGAATATAGGTATCATTAGCAATTACCTACACAATATTTAGTTACACTATTTCTTGAATTTAGTACAAGGCAAAAATAAAATTATGGATATCGAAAAAATACGTACCCTAATCGCCCTCATGGAAGAAAGTGAACTGGTTAACTTAGAAATCAGCTCAGACGACGAACACATCAGTTTGACACGTCACTATGATGCACCTGCACCAACGATGATGGCTGCTCCTACTGCTGGCGCGGCTCCTATCGCTGCTGACGCAAAAACAGCTGTTAAAGCTGGTAGCGTTGAGACATCACCAATGGTTGGTGTGTTTTATTCTGCACCAAGTCCTAATGATCCGCCGTTTGTAAAGGTCGGTCAAAAAGTGCAAGCTGGCGATACCTTAGGTATTATCGAAGCGATGAAAATCATGAATCCTCTTGAAGCCACCCAAAGTGGTGTCATTGATGAGATATTAGTGGATAACTCTGAAGTTGTGCAGTTTGGTCAACCTATCGTACGCTATAAAGCGTAACTATATTTGCCAATCTTTACTTCGTTATGATTGAGACTCGTTATGGTTCGGCATCTTAGTTTAAGTTATCTTAACTATCTTCGCTTAACTTTATAATGCCAATAATAGAGACTCTATCAGTGACTGCCGCTTCGACAAGGATGACCCCATGATAAAAAAACTGCTCATCGCCAATAGAGGTGAAATCGCCCTGCGTATCGTTCGAGCTTGCAAAGCGCTTGGCATTGAAACCGTAGGCGTCTACTCCACAGCTGACGCTAACTTGATGCACTTGCGCTTTGTTGACGAGGCAATCTGTATCGGCAAGCCTAATGCCAATCAAAGCTATCTTGACATCAATACTATTTTAACCGCTGCTGAGATTGCTGGTGCGGATGCTATCCATCCTGGTTATGGTTTTTTAGCTGAGAATGCTGAGTTCGCTGAACGCGTTGAAGAAGCAGGATTAACGTTCGTTGGTCCTAACGCTGACCATATTCGCCTAATGGGCAATAAAGTCTCTGCTATCAATGCGATGAAAAAGGCTGGCGTACCAACCGTACCCGGTTCAGTTGGCGCGGTGACACTCCACAACGCTGAAGAGCAAGCACGTAATATTGGCTTTCCATTATTGATTAAAGCCGCGTCTGGCGGTGGTGGTCGTGGTATGCGTGTAGTTGAGCGTTTTGAAGAGGTTATCGGTCAAGTACAGGCGGCCAAGCAAGAAGCTGAGCTATGGTTTGGTGATGATACCGTTTATATGGAACGTTACCTACAAAATCCGCGCCACGTAGAAATACAAGTGCTTGGCGACGGTAACGGCAATGCCATTCATCTGTATGACCGAGATTGCTCGTTGCAACGTCGTCATCAAAAAGTATTAGAAGAAGCCCCTGCCCCTGATATCCCTGATGACGTACGCGAGCCTATCTTAAGAGCCTGCGTAAAAGCTTGTGAGTTAGTCAAATATCGCGGCGCTGGTACTTTTGAGTTCTTATTTGAAAACAATGAGTATTTCTTTATTGAGATGAATACTCGTGTGCAGGTTGAACATCCAGTAACTGAGATGATTACCGGTATCGACGTGGTCGTCGAACAGCTCAAAATCGCGGCAGGTTACGGTTTATCTTATCGCCAAAGTGAAATTGAAATTCAAGGTCACGCCATCGAATGCCGTATCAATGCTGAAGATCCAGCCACATTTATGCCCTCTCCTGGTAAAGTGACGCAGCTGTTTGCCCCAAGCGGTGCTGGCGTGCGTTTTGATTCGCACTTATATCCTGGGTATGACATTCCAAGCTATTATGACTCATTGATTGGTAAGCTTATCTGTCATGGACAAACACGCCAGCAAGCCATCTCTAAAACGCTTCACGCACTTGATGAGCTGGTAATCGAAGGTATTAAAACCAACATCCCATTACACCGTGACGTGATTTTAGCAGATGATAATTTTGTTAACGAAGCACAAAATATTCATTATCTTGAAAGAGAGTTGTTAACTGGCAATAAAGAAAAGGCTGATTCATAATTTGCCTCAATATCTTTATAAAAAAACCGCTATCTGTAGAGATAGCGGTTTTTTTTGGTTGGCAGTAACTCAATTAACGCAAATGGCTAAATTAACGCAAATGGCTACGGCAGAACTCTATTAAAGTTCATAAAACATTGTGTCCCTTCAGGATCGGCACACCACTGCATCTGGTTGCCATCATGGTTTAAAAACGCAATCAACGCCTCATCAGTTTGGTCTACTTGATTGCCTGAACAATCCACTTCATTGTTATCATAGAGCGTCTTGAGCGCGATAATGGGCAGTCCTTCCTCACGGTGCGTAATTAGGTAGCGGCCATACGTCCACTCTTTACCGCTGACTGCCCACATCTCATTGTCGGCTGCAAAATTATATAACTCACGGCACTGATTGGCTTTCTTAGCGGAGGCAATTAATTTGTTTTTAGTGTTCGGCTGAATGTTGAGGACACGCTTTTCATTTTGAGTCAGGACACCGCCATCTGCACCAGCGATTACTTTAGGTTCGTCACTTTTTGCACCTTTCATATTTTTTGATGCTGCTTGCTTCGCTTTGGCTTCTTTGGTCATGGTGATACTGCTATCTAAATCTATCTCCCATTGTCCAGCGATGGCCGGACTAATATGTGTGGTGATGGTCGGTTCAGTAACGACTTCGCCATTTACGGGCAGTGATGCCAAAATAGATGCCAATGAAAATGACGCAAATGATATAGGTTCCATAATTAACCTTTTATTTATAATAGTATGTACAACGTACATTAGCGTAAGTCTTCGTCACCAAAAACACAAGTAACTTTATGCTATTAGGCGCAAAGAAATAACGCCATCGCTTTGCTTGCGAAGGGCAAGGAGCCATGACGTTATTAAACTTAAGTATTTATTATTACTCACTACCTTGCATTAAGCGGCAGCGGTGCTAATTGCTTGGGCAAAGGCTGATAACGCGCCTTTAAGCATTGCTGATACGGTACTGCTACAAGTACCAATACCTGAATATACCTCACCATCAACATTTAATTGAATATAAGCTGCCGCGTTGGCGTTGGTTTTGTTGTCAGTATTAGTGCCATCGTCGATACCGTTACCATCACTATTAACATCGTTGTGCTGCGGATTGATCGCATGCTCAGCATAATTAATGACGTGAATTGATTTACCCGTATGCTGAGCAAGTCCATCGATGAATGAAGATAGTGGCCCATTACCCGTGCCAGCGATGGTGATGCTGTCACCATTCATCTGCACCTGACCATCAAAATAGACTTCACCGCCTTTATTGTTGACACTATAATCTAGTAGCTCAAATTGGCCTTGCTGTAGATAAGTGTCCTCAAAGGTTTGTAAAATCTCATCATTCTGTAATTCACGAGCAGCTGTTTCGGCTTGTCTTTGTACCACACCACTAAAGTCAATTTGCATCCAACGTGGCAAGTTAAAACCATAGTTACGCTGCAAGATATAAGCTACGCCGCCTTTACCAGACTGGCTATTGATGCGTACCACGTCTTGATAGCTGCGACCGATATGAGCAGGGTCAATAGGTAAGTACGCGACGTCCCAGACGTTTTCAGTCTCTTCGACATGCTTCTCATTATAATCAAGGCATTTTTTGATGGCGTCCTGATGCGAGCCACTAAAGGCCGTAAATACAAGCTCACCAACGTAAGGATGACGCGGATGTACTGGTAAATTATTACACTCGCTCACTACCTGTACAATCTCGCTCATATTACTAAAATCAAGCTCTGGATCGATACCTTGGCTAAACAAATTCATCGCCATGACCATGATGTCCATGTTACCCGTACGCTCACCATTGCCTAGCAATGTACCTTCGATACGATCCGCGCCAGCAAGTACGCCAAGCTCAGCGGCAGCCACAGCACAACCACGGTCATTGTGTGTGTGCAAACTGACGGTTACATGCTCGCGTTTGGCAAGGTTACGGCAAAAATACTCGACCTGATCAGCGAAAACATTAGGTGTTGATGCTTCGACCGTCGCTGGTAAGTTTAAAATAACTTCTTGACCATTTTCAGGCTTCCACACATCACAAACGGCATCACAAACCTCTACGGCATACTCAGTCTCGGTTTGACTAAAGCTCTCAGGTGAATACTGGAACACCCACTCTGTTTCAGGATATTTGGCAGCATATTCAACCAACAAATTTGCCCCAGTAATGGCAATCTCTTTAATCTCAGCTTTATCTTTGCCATATACTTTTTCGCGTTGGATACGGCACGTTGAGTTATAAACGTGAACAATGGCACGTTTTGCCCCTTTTAATGACTCAAAAGTACGAGCAATCAAATGCTCACGAGCTTGCACCAAAACCTGTAAAGTAACATCATCTGGAACGTGGTTTTCTTCAATCAATTTGCGGGCAAAATCAAACTCAACTTGGGCAGCTGATGGGAAGCCAATTTCAATCTCTTTAAAACCCACGTCTACCAAGGTTTTGAAAAAACGCATTTTTTGTTCGATAGTCATTGGATCAATCAGTGCTTGGTTACCATCACGCAGATCTACACTTGCCCAGATGGGTGATTTCTCAAGCGTTTTGCTCGGCCAAGTACGATCTGGTAACGAAGGTGCAAACGCAAACGGACGATATTTTTGGAAATCGAAGGCGGCATTTTTTGGGGTAATCTTTGCAGTCGAAGTACCTGCATTGCGTGTTGCTTGATTAGACATAATCAATCCTTAGATAATAATAAGTTCGTATTTATAGTGAGGCAACCAATGCCTAAATCATGCTTTATCATACGATGATAATAACAGTTTATACCATTATAATAGCAAAGTTTATAAGGTGAAAAACAACTTTATTTTATGTAAATTACTATTATTTTAGTGATAAACCCTACAACTATAGTTATAATTAAATTAATCCACTAGTAACGAAACATATTATGCCAAATAGCCATCTTGCGGACACATTGACCATCGATATTGATGAAACGGATAAACAGTTATTACGCTTATTACAGACCCAAGCACGCATGAGCATCACGGATCTTGCTGAGCGCGTCAACCTCTCAGCCACCCCTTGCGCCCGCCGTATTAAGCGCTTAGAGGATGCAGGGGTCATCACTGGTTATCATACCCAGACCGATGCACAAAAGCTTGGCTACCCCTTGGCGGTATTTATCGCTATCAGTATGGATCGCCATACTGCCGAGCGCTTTGAGCAGTTTGAGCGTAAAATCCAGAGCTTTGATGAGGTTATCAGCTGTAGCATCGTTACTGGCCGCACTGAAGATTATCTTATTAAGGTACGCGTGCGTGATATGGCACATTATGAGGAGTTTTTATTGCACCGTCTTAACCGTATCGAAGGTGTGGCCCAAGTACATACCAGTTTTGAGCTACGAGAAGTATTTAAGCGTAGTGTGGTTTAAATAATATGGTTTAAGCAGTTATCACAGCCTGCCGCCGAAACCATAAAAGAAGTACTAAACCAACAATCAATCCAGTGGCAGCAACCAGTAACCCAGCATTAAAATTGTCATTTTTCCCCGCCAATGCCACAGTCACCAAAGGCCCCAAGAATTGTCCTAACGCATAGGCCAGAGTTGCCAACCCTATGAGTAAATTAGAGTAAGCAGGGTTAATATTTTTAATCAACGTCAGCGTCATCGACACCATACCGACAAAGGTCAGTCCTAGAATAACGGCATTGCCATAAAGCCCAACAGCCCCCTCAAACCATATGGGTAAAAACATCCCAAACGCCTGTAATATCGTTAAACCCATCAAGGTTTTGACTTCACCAATACGCTTGGCAAGCGCGCCCCAGATAGGGTTTGATAGCATGGCAAAAATACCAACGATCAACCAAATAATCAATCCTGAATAAGTCTGGGTAGTTAATCGCTGCGCTGCCATCACTGGCAAAAAAGTCGCAGACGTAATGTAACCAAACCCTGCCAGCATATAGCTTGCCGACAGTAAGACAATAGCCTTCGTGTGACCGGAGGCAGCTTCATATAAAGAGCGTTTAAAATTAAAATAGGTTTGCTGCACGGATATGCGCTGATTGCTGTGATTTAATTCCGCTGGTTTTGAGTGGGAGAGCTGTAACTTAGGGGATTGTAACTTAGAGGCCGATAATGTAGATGCTTGCGACTCAGGTGATGTCGAGCTTTGCGGTCTAATGGCATAAAGCAGCCATAATAGCGGAAGACTAATAACACCTGCCACCAGCCAAATGACATCGAAATGATAGCCAAGCGTCAATAACCACCACGTCAGTACAGCAGAAGCGCTGATACCGACCCCAATACCTGCATAATGCAAGGCTGAAAGTACAGAGCGACGCTCGTGACTAAAGCTTTGAACCACCAGCGACGAGCTCAAAATCATCGCCACACCGCTTGCGATACCAGATAGCAGCCGAATGACATACCATAGGTTTAATGACATATTTGGCACGACCAATAGCATGGTAGTGACGACACTGACAACTGTCCATAAGAGGAGCATCCGCCATGTCAAACGCTGCGGCACAAACATCGCAATAAGCGCGCCAATGAAATAACCAATATAATTAATCGATGCCATCCAGCCTGCAATGGTCGTCGATAGCGATAATTGGGTCATAATATCGGGTAAAGTCGCGGTAAATAAAAACCGTCCAAACCCCATGACCACCGCCAGACAATACAGTCCTATCCAAGCGATGGCTATTTCATTGGTAATGGTAATAAAAGCACGGCTTTTGAGAGCAGTCATCATGACAGAGCCATTTTGTGGCAGTGAGCACACAATCCTTTGTGTTAAAAACAGTCAAAAGCAATCATATATAATCAAAGACAGGATTAAAGAAAGCATTAAAGAAAATACTAAATGCTAACGTTAATACTAAGAAACATCCAGCGTTGGCGTACTGGATTGGTGATCTGTCTCTTCTCGTCCTAACATCTGTACTCGCTGGTCGCTAAACATATCCATGTCAGGGGCAAGCGTACGCATAAAGCGATCAAAATATAACATCTGCTTGGTTAGCAAGGCAAAATCGCGTGGGAAATGAATACCGTGACGCTTACCGACTTCAACAATCTCAAGCATCATTGTATTCAGCTCATCAGCCTGCTCTTTGCTATTAAAAGGCACGCCACTGGTAAAGGCTTTGTCTTCCGCCATGATGGTTTTCATCATCCGCTGCAAGTCGCTACCTAATGCGACCACATCGACCTGATTGTTACCATGGGTCATTTCCATATCAATCATATGGCGCGCCATCGCTTGATAATCGTTATCCTGCATCGCTTGCATCATACCCATGCACGCACGCCAGCTTTCAGCTTTGAGTTTACCGACAATACCAAAGTCCAAAAAGCCAATGCGTCCATCGGTTAATAGCATCAAATTGCCCGCATGCAAATCGGCATGGAAGCTATTACACAGCATAAGACTGGCAAACCATGTATTTAGCGTATCTGCCATTACTTGTGCAGGATCGCTACAATACTGACGCATCAAAGTCTCATCCACCATAGAGACGCCATATAAGCGGCTCATGGTCAGCACGCGTTTGGTAGTGAACTCTTCATATACTTTTGGTGCAACCACTCGCGTATTACCGGATACCGCCAAAAATTGCTGGAAGTCGCGAATATTTTGCGCCTCAGCAATAAAGTCTGTTTCTGCTAGCATTCGCAGACGAATCTCATCAATAATCGGCGCGATACTGGCAAACCTCATGGATGGCATTAGCAGCTCAACCAACTTAGTCACCCCATGCAAAACGCCTAAGTCTGTCTGCATAATAGTTTCAACGCCAGGTTTTTGTACCTTTAACACTACTTCATCACCATTATGCAATCGTGCGGCATGGACTTGAGCAATAGAAGCTGACGCTAGCGGCTTTGTGTCAATATGGGCAAACTTATCCTCAAACGTCAGTCCATCAACCGCCAGCTCCTCTTTTAATACCTGTTCGATATAAGCATAGGATAATGGCGTGGTTTGATCCAAACAGCTTTGAAATGCTTGTACGTATTCACGGGGAAATAACGAGGGTGTACTGGCAATAAACTGGCCAATCTTGATATAGGTCGTACCCAATTGCTCGAAAGTCTCTTTAAGCAACATCGCATCAGGTTTTTCACCTTTTGCCACTCTGAGCGCTGAGAGACCAGCGACACTTGCCGTTTGACGAACACGATTGACGACATTAAAGGTATGTTTTAATAAATGTGGACGATGAATTTTCATAAAAAACAACTATGGTCATAAAAAAGATGGTTGAGAGCGGATAGGCGCAAATGTAAAAATATAAATGTTTGCTAATGAATGGCGCAAACCGGACAATGCGTATCTTTTCGATAGCCCATCAGCCGTTGCTGCATCTGGCTACCATCCCATATTAGCAGCTTATTTGTCAGTGGATTTTTGGTTAATCCTAGATATTGCAAGGCGGCATTGGCCTGCAAATTACCCATAATGGCAGTGGTACTGGCGAGCACCCCTGAATTGGCACAAGTACGTTCATCCGCCTCTGCATCGAGCACCACTGAACCAAACACACAATGATAGCAGCCCGTATCCAAATGCGGCTCAAACAATGCCAACTGCCCTTGCATGGCTATCGCTGATGCAGACAACAAGGGAATCTGGTAGCGCACACTAATGCGATTGATCATATCGCGCGTGGCAAAATTATCAGTACAATCTAAGAGTAAATCAGGCTTACCAGAGGCCATATCGAGTAATTCATAAGCGTTATCTTCGCTCAACCTTGCGACCGTACCACGGGCGATGCTGAGAGGATTAATCTTCGTTAACATTTGTGCGGCCGTGATGGCTTTGGGCTTACCAATATCTTCAGGTAAAAACAGCGTCTGACGCTGCAAATTACTGGCTTCAATCTCGTCATCATCTATCAGCTGAACTTGTCCTAGTCCTGCTCGTACTAACGTCTCAGAAGCCGGACAACCAAGTCCACCTGCGCCTATCATCACGATACGCGAAGATTTTAAGCGTAATTGCGCATCGATATCCCAGCCATCAAGCAATATCTGCCGTGCGTAACGCAGCAGTTCTTCATCTAACAACTGACCTGTTTCTAATGACTGCACCATATTTATCACCAAAACTCATCATCAAGATTTATTATTAAACACCCGTTCTTAAAAGACCACTTATCACAGCTGACCCAAAGTTATTCTGTCATTACCACCAAAATCTTTGATGGTTTTTATATCAGAAAATTTATTGTCGGCAAATAACTGACGGACTGCTAGCCCTTGATCAAAGCCGTGCTCGACCGCTAATAAACCACCTACTCTTAGATATTTTGGTGCCTGCTGCGCGATATGTTCTATATCAGCAAGGCCGTGATTGGCCGCACTTAACGCGCTAATAGGTTCTGCTTTTAAATGTGCTAAATGCGTATCGGACTCATCAATATAAGGTGGATTAGACACAATAACGTCAAATAATTTATCAGCAGCAATAGGCAGCTCTTGATACCAACTGCTTTGTATAAATTCAATCGTATCAATATTATTCTGCAAGGCGTTATCACGAGCCACTTTTAACGCTTCTAACGAAAAATCCACAGCCACAATTTTCCAGCGTGCTTTTTTTAACTCACAAGTAAGTTTTAGCTCATGGGCAAGGCTAATCGCAATGCAACCAGAACCTGTACCCAAATCTAATAAGCGTTTGTTTTCAATACCATCTGACTGCTCAGCAGGCTGCTCGTTTATCCATTCAAGTACTGTTTCAACCAAAACCTCAGTGTCGGGTCTAGGTATCAGCGTATGCTCATTCACTTTAAAAGTAAGCGACCAAAACTCTTGCTCACCTGTCAGGTAAGCTAAGGGAATGCCCTGCTGCATCTTGGTCACGCCAGCATTAAATTGTTCAGATTCACTAGCATTCAGCTGGTAATTCTCATCTGTGATTAAGAATAGGGTTGGTTTATCGATGACATACAGCAGCCAATCGGTTATCCAAAACGGCGGAACGGCTAGCTTTGTAGCCGTTTGCACTGCTTGCTGTTTAATTTGCTGAATCGTCGCCATATTACTCTGTCGCTCGTGGTGGCTCACTGGTTTTAGTGAGATTTGGATTGGCTTTGGTCAATTTATCACCACCGTTGCCATCACCGCCATTATCATCATCGTCGCCGTAGATATCATCATTGTCACCAATAGCGATATGCTTATCGACTAAATAAATCAGCCCTAAGATAGGAATACCAATAGCAAAGGTAAACATAAAAAAGAAGGGGTAACTGGTACTATCAACGATAGCGCCTGAGTAACCGCCTATTACTTTTGGTAGTAGTACCATGAGCGATGAAAATATCGAATACTGTACCGCAGTGAATTTTACAGAAGTGAGCGCTGATAAAAAAGCAATAAACACAGCACTAGCAAGACCAGCAGCAAGATTATCTAAAATCACCGCAAGATACATATAAGGCAGGCTACCGGGATGATAAGTCAGCAATATAAACAGTAAATTCGTCACACAAGCAAGGATAGCGCCGACCATCATAGCGCGCATGATACGCATTTTTTGCGCCAATATACCGCCCAAAAAACCACCAGCGATAGCCATAACCACACCAACGAGCTTGACCGCATTGGCGATGTCCACTTTGGTAAATTGCATGTCTTGATAAAATACGTTTGAGATAACCCCTGCAACGATATCAGAGATGCGATAAAGTCCAATCAACGCTAACAATAATAAGGCTTTCATGCCATAACGACGAAAGAAATCCACTATAGGCTCAATCCAAGTGGTATAAGCAAACTCCTGCTTTACTAGCTTGGCTTTGACCAAGCAGTAGCCGATGAATAAGGCTGCTGCTAGACTCATAAGCATGCGTATGACTTGGACTAAAAATTTTGAAAATACGTCTTCAGTCGCAGGTAATATTAACCCTGCGTTGGCAAAAACAAACACAAACCCTACTATGGATATAGCAAAGACAAGTACCAAGCGCATATAATCAGACGTTTTACGTTCGACGACTACTTTCTGGCTTATGGGCTCATGTATTATCAACGTCGTAATAATACCAACACCCATGACACCTGCCATAATCCAGTAAGTATTACGCCACGCCTCATAACTGTACAGTGCCTCGGTCGAACCAAAATAATCTGCTAAATATAACGCCCCTGCTCCTGCGACTATCATACCGATACGATAGCCTGTCACGTACATGGCAGACAGTACCGCTTGCAGATTTGGCGGAGCCAGCTCAATCCGATAAGCATCAATGACGATATCTTGTGTCGCTGATGAGAACCCTAATAACACCGCACCTGCTGCCATCAATACTAAGCTACCCTCAACAGCAGGGTTGACGTTTGCCATCATGCAAATCGCTATGATAATCAAAATTTGCGACACTAAAATCCAGCTTCGACGGCGACCCAACCATTTGGTCAAAAATGGCACAGGTAATGCATCTATTAATGGCGACCAAATAAACTTAAAGGCATAGCCTAATGCTGCCCAACTAAACATGGTAACGACAGTACGGTCAATACCCGCTTCACGCAGCCATAACGAGAGGCTGGAGAAAATAAGTAAGATAGGTATGCCAGCGACAAAGCCCAAAAACAGCATGATAATCGCTCGACGATCGAGATAAGCTTTTAGGCTTTCACTTAGTGATTTTTTGGCGACAGGAGGCTTAGGCGATATAGATTTGATAACAGACATAATAACTCACCAACACTTGAGACAAAGAACACAACTGCGCACAATTTTTATTAATCATTAGGATTATCAATAAAGCGGATAAATAGCACTGACAAACAGGATTGATAAAAATTGCTCTGCGTTGCACAAAACCAGCATTACCACAAAATTGAATTATGGTACTTGAGAACGCTAACCTTGACTAGAGGTTTTTGCATTAACTTATTTTTTAATGGCTATAAGCCAAACTATGTATTTCGAGTTAGTAACAGGATGTATCATAGACCTTCTTTAATATTAAATTGTTTTGAAACCTTATTGACTATCTCTTTAATTAAAGTTTATGCGTGCCAATGAATATTATTCTCTCTAAAAGTCGCAGAATAGACTTTCTATATTCCAAATTACTATAAATTCATAGCTATTTATTATATACAAGAATAATAGCTATGATTTACACTGGCAGCTCACTGTATATTTGTACATTTTTATTTTATGTATACAGACAGGGTTTGTATATTTACACAATAGGATTAAGTTATGGCAATCGACGTAGTGGTCAATCAGCGGCATTTACAAATCCAACTCAAACAGTTGGAAACAGTATGGCATACGGTGATCAATGGTTATAACTTAAGTCAAGCGGCTACTGTGCTGCATACCAGTCAATCAAGCCTATCAAAGCATATTGCAGCGCTTGAAAACCAACTTAAAACCGAAGTATTCGTGCGCCAAGGCAAACGCCTGACTGGACTGACGACAATGGGCACCGCACTCATGCCCCATATTGAATCCATTTTTGCAGAAATCCGTACCATTGAAAACCTTAGCCTTGATTTTAATAATCCTAATATCGGTACACTGACCATTGCCACGACTCACACGCAAGCGCGTTACGTCTTACCGCAAGTGGTCAAGGCATTCAAAGAACGTTTCCCTAAGGTTAACTTGATTTTGCAACAGGCAGATCCTGAAACTATCGCGCAAATGGTGATACGCGGCCAAGCCGATATTGGCATTGCCACGGAGTCTTTGCTACACAATAATTATCTGCGTTGCTATCGTTATTATGATTGGACGCATCGCGTCATTGTACCGAGCGACCATGAGCTTGCAGGGCTAGAATCTATCGACTTGCCAACACTTGCCAGCTACCCCATTGTGACCTATCACGGTGGTTTCACTGGACGCGGTGCGATTGACAAAACATTTGAAGAGGCAGGCTTGGAGCCAGATATTGTACTGGCAGCACTTGATGCCGATGTGATTAGTACTTATGTGGGGCTTGGCTTGGGTATTGGCATCATCGCGGAGATGGCGTTTGAACCCAGTCATTATCAAAACTTGACGGCTATCCCAATCGAGCACTTCGGCCGCTTTACCAGTTGGATGGCAGTCCGTGATGATGCAGAAATCCGCCAATATGGGCGCGCCTTTATGGAGCTGTGTCAAAAACAGTTTGCTAAATAGCAAACTGATAAGACTTAACCTTTATCTTTTTCGTACACATAAAATCTGCATAAAAAAGCACCCAAGATTAAAAACTTGGGTGCTTTTTTGTCTGTCTTATTGGTGGGTCTGTCAAATACTCGACAATGGCACTGATAGTGGGGTTATCAGTGGCTATCTTTTAGACGATTCGACGTTAAAACCAATAAGTTTTGTTATTAGTATGAGCACTGACCTTTATATATGGATTAATCGCCCCATTATATAGGGTGTTAAGCATTCAGTATTTGCACTGCAATAAATAACTTAAGAATAAAAAAGCAAACTGATACTTTTATAACAATACGACTTTTTAAAAAAACTTATAACAAAATAATAATGCCTATATCCATGCGGCATTATAAAAATAGGTGATCTATGAATAATACAATTCCATTATCTTTTTTAGACTTAGCGCCCGTTCCTGAGGGTAAAACCATCGCTGAAGGTATCGCCCAAACGGTTGAGACAGCGCAGCAAGCAGAAAAATTTGGCTTGAACCGCTATTGGATGGCCGAGCACCACAATATGCCAGGTATCTCTAGTGCAGCGACTTCAGTACTATTGTCACACATCGGTAGTCAAACCAAACGCATACGTATCGGTGCAGGCGGTGTGATGCTGCCCAATCATGCGCCGCTGGTCATTGCTGAGCAATTTGGTACGTTGCATGCGTTATATGGCGATCGTGTCGATTTAGGTTTGGGCCGTGCACCTGGTACTGGTGGCGCTACCTTTCAAGCATTACGTCGGCAAATGAAAGATGCTGAGCGTTTCCCGCAAGACGTACAAGAGCTCATGTACTTCTTAGGTGATGGTACAGATGACAGTCCTGTACAAGCCTTCCCTGGGGCCAAGTCAAACATTCCTATTTGGATATTAGGCTCGTCTTTATTTGGGGCTACTTTAGCGGCGCACTTAGGATTGCCGTATGTATTTGCTTCGCACTTTGCACCGCAAATGCTCGCTCAAGCGATTAGTACCTATCGTGAGCAGTTCAAACCGTCCGCTTATCTAGATAAGCCTTATGTCATGCTGGCCGCAAACTTACTGCTTGCTGACGATGACGCAACTGCCAATTATCACTTTACCTCAGCCCAGCAAAGCTTTGTGCGTCTGCGTCGCGGCGAAACGGGTCAAATGCCTAAGCCAACCCATGATATGGATAACATCTGGAGTACCGCTGAGAAGATGATGGTAGATAGTGCGTTATCGGTATCGTTTATCGGTTCTGTCGAAACTGTCAAACCGAAACTTGCTGAGTTTCTTGCCCAGTATCAACCAGACGAGCTAATCGTCACTGCCAACGTTTACGATCAGGCAGCACGCCTGCGTTCACTTGAACTTACACCAGAGCTAAATTTATTTACTTTACAATAGTCTATAAGGGTTGCATAATTATTGATAAACCCTAATGGGATTAAGGTCATGGAACCCTCTGTCTTTATTGGCTCATCAATATTTTTATACATCGTGGCATTTATTGCGGTTTTGGTTGTTGGTGGTTATCTTACTTACCGGATCAGCCCAAAGCGTAAGCAGCGTCGAAAAGAAAAGCGCAATAAAGACAATCTAAATTAGCAACCACGATAAAACCTCGATTGGTTTATTCATTTCCAATATTAAAAATAATAATACTAAAGGCCCTCTTTTCTTATCAGAGAAGAGGGCTTTCTTGTCTGTATCTAGCAGTATATTTACTCACAAACCATAATACTACTGACAATCACATGAATCCAAGCACTCGTAGTATCGCCGCGCCAATCGCCATTCCAAACAGCCCCACTACTGTCGTAAATGCTAAAATATTGGCCGCTAGTACATCATTGCCACCCATCGCTTTTGCCATCACATAACTGGCTGCGGCAGCTGGCGAAGCAACCATCAAAAAGAGCACACCCATATGCACGCCTGATAAACCAAAGCTCAACCCAACGGCAATGGCTACTATGGGAGCAATGACAATACGTCCGATACTGGCTTGCATAGACAGCCCAGACGGGTGCAACATCGACTTTAAATCGATGCTCGCTCCAGCGCAAATTAGTGCCAGCGGTAATGCTACTGCTGCTAATAAATCACCAGTAGTGTGGATGACTCCAGTAATAGGCGGCAGCGGCAACGCTTTATAAGCAAAAGCCGCCACCAAGGCGATTATCAATGGGTTGGTGAAGAGTTTTTTAACAACCATCGTGCTACGACTGACCCACGTATCGTCTGCACTTTTGGACACACGACTGAGGGTAATGACCGCTAGGATATTAAACAGTATCGTCACCACGCCCATGTATACAGCACCAATACTTAAGCCTGCCTCGCCATAAGCGTTGGCAACCGTTGCGAGCCCAATGATGGCCATATTGCTACGGAAGATACCTTGTACGAATACCCCTTGGTCAGCAGGTTTACTAATGAAATACTTGGCATAAATTTCTGACCCAATAAATAAAATAAAGGTCACAAGAATACCTGCCATGATCAGGGTGATTTGCTTAGCATAATCAACGTCGCTATCGACCACGCTAAAAAATAGCAAACAGGGCAAACAGTAATTAAAAACAAAACTTGAGGCTTGATCGATAAAAGCTTGGCTCGCTTCACCGCGCCGTTGCATAAAAAAACCCAACCCCATCAAAAAAAGGTTGGGCAATACGATGGTCATAGCAAAAATAATAGCAGCGATCATAAGTAAGCTCAGGTTAGCGGTGTATCCAAAGCTATATTGTTAAAGAAGTAAAAAACAATGGCTAGCAGTTGGTTAAAAATCAGTAAGTTTGGACAATGAAAGACTGTTTTATTATAGGATATAGTCGGCTCACTTTAAAAACGATACCGTGCTATTGACTATAAAAAAGCCCGTAACACTTTTTATTACGGGCTTTTTTAGCATTTTATTTTGTTTTTAACTTTCCTTAGCTACAGATAAATTAAGCAGCCATAATTAGAAAATTACAGTTAGGTTAAGAATGTAGAGCCGCTTTTATCTTCTTCTGTTTTTTGACTGTCATCGCTAATAATTGAACGGCGGCTGGGGTCACACCACTTACACGCCCAGCTTGGGCCAATGTCGCAGGACGTATTTGCGTGAGCTTTTGTACAATCTCGTTCGATAGTCCTGATACGATACTATAATCAAAATCCAGCGGCAGCGCCGTATTTTCTAGACGCTTCATCTGATCAATTTCTTCTTGTTGACGATCAATATAACCTGCGTACTTGACTGAGATTTCTATCTGCTCACCCACTTGCGCGTCAACTTGTGAATCAGTGATAGCAGCGATATCATTAAAATGTATCTGTGGACGCTTAAGCAAATCATAGGCATTCGCTTCTTTTGACAACACCTCTCCTGTTTGCTCAGTCACTTGCACCCCTAGCGCATTAGTAGGCGTGGCCCACATATCTTTGAGACGCGAGGATTCTGTGGCAATGGCTTCCATCTTTTCCTGATAGGCTTGCCAGCGCACGTCATCAACCAAACCGAGCTTACGCCCCGTTTCAGTCAAGCGTTGATCGGCATTGTCTTCACGCAACAGCAAACGATATTCTGCGCGACTGGTAAACATGCGATATGGTTCAGTAGTACCATGGGTGATCAAGTCGTCAACCAACACGCCAAGGTAGGCCTCATCACGGCGCGGCGTCCACGTTTCAAACTCACTATTCTCACGCGTGACCAACGCCGCATTGCTACCCGCTAATAAACCTTGCACACCCGCTTCTTCATAGCCAGTCGTCCCATTGATTTGACCAGCAAAATACAAGCGGTCAATCGATTTGGTTTCAAGCGTTGGCTTTAAATTTTGTGGATCGAAGTAATCGTACTCAATGGCATAGCCTGGACGGGTAATATGCGCATTTTCCAGCCCTTTCATACTATGAATAAAGTCTAGCTGCACATCAAACGGCAAGCTGGTCGAAATACCATTTGGATATAGCTCATGCGTGGTTAAGCCTTCTGGCTCGATAAATATCTGATGGCTATCTTTGTCAGCAAACCGGTGAATTTTATCTTCAATAGACGGACAATAACGCGGGCCAACGCCTTCTATTTTGCCAGAAAACATTGGTGAGCGTTCTAAGTTGTCGCGAATAATGTCATGAGTACGGGCATTGGTATGGGTGATATAGCAATTGACTTGCTCTGGGTGCATATCCACGTTACCCATATAGCTCATCACTGGTAGCGGCGTGTCACCCGGCTGTACTGTCATGGCGCTGAAATCAACGCTGCGCGCATCGATACGAGCCGGTGTACCTGTCTTTAGACGCCCAACTGGCAGCTTTAGCTCACGCAAACGGTCGGCAAGCCTAATAGAAGGCTGATCTCCTGCGCGTCCACCTTTTGAGTTTTCAAGACCAATATGAATGACCCCGCCTAAGAAAGTCCCTGAGGTCAGCACCACAGTTTGAGTATTAAAAATAATACCAGTAGAGGTTACCACTGCCGTCGCACGGCCATTTTCTACCAAAATATCATCAGCTGCTTGCTGGAATATATCCAGATTGGGCTGATTTTCTAGCGTCTGACGTATAGCAGCTTTGTACAAAATACGATCTGCCTGTGCGCGCGTGGCTCGTACCGCAGCGCCTTTACGGCTATTTAACACACGAAACTGAATACCAGCTTTATCCGTCGCTAATGCCATCGCCCCACCAAGCGCATCAATCTCACGTACCAGATGCGACTTACCGATACCGCCAATTGCGGGATTACAGCTCATCTGCCCGAGTGTCTCGATATTATGGGTCAATAGCAAGGTCTGCGCGCCCATACGTGCGGCTGCTAAAGCAGCTTCTGTGCCGGCATGACCGCCGCCGATCACTACCACGTCGTAATTTTTTGGGTATTGCATGTATGCCTCACTTGACTCATAACGCTGCTTTTACCAACATGCTATTGTCACCCAAACACTATGGTGAAATAGTATGGCAAACGGCAAATAAACGTCAGTCGGATTTTAAAAAGAAATAACGACTCAAATAAGCCGTTAGTCATTGGTTAGATAACGCATAATTATAACAATTTTTTGCTATTTAAAAAACGTTATACTAAAAACTATTCAGATGATCGTTAAAAAATATCGTATAAGACATCGTCCGAACTTAAAATAGTATTTAGTTGCCGGGACTCAGCGGTACAATACGATCTGCCTGTCCACTTCCCAGCATATGATGGCTGCCGTAGCCTTCTGGATTAATCTGCAAATAGGCATTCATCTGACCAATTGCATCGCCATCATCACTGGCCAGCACCTGTTCTTTAATCATATCTACTGGCGGCAGTGGCAAGTTTTTTAGTAGTGCCAAACGCTGAGTGTTATCGCCTTTATTAACCACCAGCTCGATCAGTTGACGCGCATCAATCGGCAAATCTGGCGTATTCTGCGCCAATAGCGCCAAATGATACGCACCAGCTGCGTCTTGGTCTGCGATGATACGCTGCTCAATAGCAATATAAGTCGCTTCCGTTGCACCGCCTATTACACTAAGTTGATGAACACATTTGAGTGCAGAGTTCGGCTCATTGCCAGCGATATCGATGATACGTGTGGATTCAGCTTTTAAGCGCTCACGACGTTTTTCGATAGCCGCTTGCTCGGCAATTTCTGCTTCATTGGCTTGTGACTCTATGGATTGATTATTCATAATACTCTCTAATTATTAATATTTTGATAATACTTAATCTTGAGCCATATATGGGGGCTAAACTCACAAAAACAATAAAAGCCCGAGCGACCAGTGACGGTCTTACTCGGGCTTTTATAGATAAAGCGCATTAGCTTAATAATAAAAAAAAGCTTAAATAAGTCTTTTTAGATTAAGCGGCAGGGCTATTGGCTTCGACCAAAGGCTTTAGCTCGCCTGATTGATACATTTGTAAAATGATGTCTGAACCGCCCATCAATTCACCGTCAATCCATAACTGTGGGAACGTTGGCCAGTTACCGACCTTTGGTAAAGTGGCGCGAATCTCTGGATTTTCTAAGATATTAACAAAGGCAAAAGGACGTCCAATTTGAGTAAGGACTTCAATTGATTTGGCAGAAAAACCACACTGTGGGAACTGCGGCGTGCCTTTCATATAAAGAATCACTTTATTGTCTTTAATTTGATCGCGAATCAGCTGTTCAACATCGTTTGCAGCAGTGTTTGGGGTTTGCTCGCTCATAAAAGCTCCTATTGAAAATAGCGGTTCGTTAAAATATAGTTGTTTATACTATAAAATAATTGGGGAAATGCTTGGCTGATACATGGGGCAATAGCTTGTATATTACAAGTATGGTTTGTATATTGATTCAGCCAATAGCGGTTAAACGTCAACCACATTAGGCACTAATAATACCACGGCATTAGCCATGATGCCCTCTTGCCGACCAGTAAAGCCCAGTTTTTCAGTGGTGGTGGCTTTTACACTAATGTTACTCACATCGGTCTGCAAGTCACTGGCAATATTATCGCGCATGGCTTGATTGTGTGGCGCAAGCTTTGGGCGCTCACACATGACGGTGATATCAGCATTACCAAGCATATACCCTGCTTCTTGTACCTTACCATAGACATAGCGTAGTAATACTCGCGAATCGAGCCCAGCATGGGCGGCATCGGTATCAGGAAAGTGCTGACCGATATCACCAAGCGCCAACGCGCCAAGCAATGCATCAGCAAGCGCGTGTAATACTACATCGCCATCGGAGTGCGCTAGCAGACTGTGACTGTGCTCGATAGGTACGCCCGCCAATATCACGTATTGCTGCTGCTCACCCGTATTATGAAACGCATGAACATCGATACCTTGACCAATTTTTATCATTATTATTCCCAGTAAATAAATGGCGATTGAAATAGTTCAAAACCATTATCTGAATTTTTAAAGTGATTTTACTCGCCGTAAGATGCCATAGCTCGCCACCAGTTTCAATTAACTGATATAATAGGACGCTTATTTTATCATAATACCCAATCCAAAAATAAATCAACACTGTCGCCTATTTGCTAAAATCAGCATTTCTAGCCATTGTATTGGTCTTCAGTGCCATCATAAATCTTGGACAAAGTATAAATAGTTGAGCCGCTTTATGTCAGTCATGCCAAACACCTCAAGCATACCAGTTTCTGATTCTTTTGACACCCATCGTCCTTTGACCCTTGCCGATATTGATAATCCTAGCGCAAAGCATGTGATTGTCGGTATGTCAGGTGGGGTCGATTCTTCTGTGTCTGCTGTTTTACTGCAGCAAGCAGGCTTCAAGGTCGAAGGTCTGTTTATGAAGAATTGGGAAGAAGACGACGGCACTGAATACTGTACGGCTATGGAAGACCTCGCGGATGCACAAGCGGTCTGCGATAAAATCGGTATGACCCTGCATACGGCCAACTTTGCGATGGAGTATTGGGATCGGGTCTTTGAGCATTTCTTAGCCGAATACAAAGCGGGACGTACGCCCAATCCAGATATTTTATGCAATAAAGAAATCAAGTTTAAAGCGTTTTTAGATTATGCTTTGACACTTGGTGCTGATTATATTGCCACTGGTCACTATACCCGCCGCAGTGTTAACTATCCGAATGCTAATGGCGAAACAGTGGCACAGCTATTGCGTGGCCTCGATAACAATAAAGATCAAAGCTATTTCTTACATGCTGTTGGCGGCGACAAACTTGCCAAGACTCTATTTCCAGTCGGTGAGCTTGAGAAACCAGTGGTTCGTCAAATTGCTGAAGAGCATGACTTAATTACTGCTAATAAAAAAGATTCAACCGGTATTTGCTTTATTGGTGAGCGCCGCTTTAAGGACTTCTTACAGCAGTACTTGCCGGCACAAAAAGGCGATATCGTCACTGACGATGGCTTCACTATTGGTACTCACGATGGTCTAATGTACTACACCTTAGGTCAGCGCGGCGGTATCGGTATTGGCGGTGTCAAAGATCGCCCTGAAGAGCCATGGTTTGTACTCGCAAAAGACTTAGATAAAAACCGTCTAATCGTCGGTCAAGGTCACGAACATCCAATGATGCTGAGCAATGAGCTGCAAGCTTATAAGCTTGATTGGATCGATGGTGTACCGCCTGCGGATATATTTAGCTCAGATGGCTTACGCTGTATGGCAAAGTCTCGCTATCGCCAGCCTGATCAGGCTTGTACCGTATTTGCTAGCAATGAAGACGGCTCTGAAGTACGAGTGGCTTTTGATAAACCACAGCGTGCGGTCACTCCCGGTCAATCAGCGGTATTTTATATTGACGAGGTTTGTTTAGGCGGCGGCGTGATTGCGTCTATTGATGCGCCTTGTGGGTTTTAGTACTATTACCTATTTTTAAAAACTGTTCTATTTTTTATTTTCTTTCACTTCTGAATGTCTTTTCGTTCTTATTATTTAAGGTATTACTATGAATCTCCTCACCGCCCTCTCCCCGATTGATGGTCGTTACGCCTCTAAAGCCGACAGCTTACGCCCTTATTTATCTGAATTCGGTCTGATTAAAGCTCGCGTCACCGTTGAGATTCGCTGGTTGCAGTCTTTGGCGGATAACAGTGCTATTGGTGAATTGGCAGCGTTTGATGAAGATACTAATAGCTTTTTAAACAGTATCGTTGATAGCTTTAGCGAAGATGATGCCCAAGCAATTAAAGATATTGAAGCGACGACCAACCATGATGTGAAAGCGGTTGAGTACTTTATTAAAGACCGCTTTCGTGGTAATCAGCAGTTAGAGGATAGCCTAGAGTTTATTCATTTTGCTTGTACCAGTGAAGATATTAACAACTTATCTTATGCGCTGATGCTAAAAGACAGCCGCGAGATTGTCGTTGCTAAAATGCAGCAAGTGACTGATAGCATCGTTGATTTAGCGATTGTCCATGCTGACCAACCCATGCTGTCACGCACACATGGTCAGACGGCAAGTCCGACGACCCTTGGCAAAGAGATGGCAAACGTCGCTTATCGCCTAGCTCGCCAAATTAAGCAAATCGGTCAAGTAGAGCTATTGGGTAAAATCAATGGCGCGGTCGGTAACTATAACGCTCATTTTTCAGCGTATCCTGATGTCGATTGGCAGACCCATGCTGAGCAATTTATTGACCAGCGTTTAGCGCTAACCTTTAACCCGTACACCACCCAAATTGAGCCGCATGACTATATCGCTGAGCTATTTGATGCGGTCAAACGTTTCAATACTATCTTAATCGATTTTAACCGTGATATTTGGCAATATATTAGCTTAGGCTATTTTAAACAGCGCCTAAAAGATGGTGAAGTGGGCTCTTCTACCATGCCGCATAAAGTGAATCCGATTGATTTTGAAAACTCTGAAGGTAATCTAGGCGTTGCTAATGCCATGCTTGCGCATCTGGGTGAAAAGCTACCTATTTCACGTATGCAGCGTGATTTATCAGATTCTACCGTGTTGCGTAACATCGGTGTTGGTCTGGCACAAAGTATGATTGCTTATGATGCTTGCTTAAAAGGTGTCGGTAAGCTTGAATTAAATGCGCAGCGTTTAAATGATGATTTAGATAATGCACAAGAAGTATTGGCTGAGCCGATTCAAACCGTCATGCGTCGCTACCGTGTCGAAAACCCATACGAGAAGCTTAAAGCCTTGACCCGTGGTAATGCCATGACTCGCGAAGCCATGCTGACATTCGTTGAAAGTGATGAATTGTCTGCTGTCAGCGATGCTGATAAAGCGCGCCTACGCGAGATGATACCTGCAACTTATACGGGTAATGCAGCTGAACAAGCGCGTACGATTAAAGAATGGATTGCTAAGATTTAATGGATAATGCGTTGGTTTTAGCAGCTTAAAAGCCTAGAAAAAGGCTAAGCAGTTATAATTGACTGCTTAGCCTTTAGTAAAAAACAACCTTACTTTAAATACTATGATTTGTC
>NZ_JBQSXN010000019.1:0-44094 GCF_052378235.1 Psychrobacter sp. AOP3-A1-26 | reverse complement strand
AAGTATAAAAAAAGGCCTAAGAGTTATCTTAGGCCTTTTTTTATTCACTACATATTGACGCTTATAGTAGATTCATTTTAAAAACGATACAGTGCTATTGGCTATAAATTTTTGCAGCCTCTGTCACGCCTGCGAACAGCAAGCAAGAAAAGATTATAGCAATAGTACATTATTATCATCGTATTCCTTTCATTTTTAACTGATTATACCAATAAGCTATTAGCCCATTAGTGTTGCAATAAATACTGCAATGATCGCTATTGGGGCGACAAACTTAGCAATGATTTGCCATACCTGCCAAGTAGTACCAGATAAATTAAGCTCCTGTTGGATACTACGTTGATCCATTCTCCAAGCAAAGAAGATAATACCTGCAAGACCAGTCAATGGTAATAAGAACTTACTGGTCACCTTATCTAACGCATCAAAGATACCATTACCCATGATGGTAAAGTCAGACCATAGGTTAAATGATAATAATGCCGCGATACCAAGGAGCCAAATAACGGTACTGGCAACGATGGTCGATACCGTACGGCTCATTGGCGTACGCTCTTCTAGGAACTCAACCGTTGGCTCAAGTAACGAGATTGATGACGTAATTGCTGCAAAAGTAATGAGTAAGAAGAACAGCGTACCAATAATGGTACCTCCCGTCATACTACCAAAGGCAATCGGTAAGCTGACGAAAATAAGACCTGGACCTGAAGAAGGGTCAAGACCATTACTAAAGATAATCGGGAAAATGGCTAAACCAGCGGCCAGTGCAATCACCGTATCTAAAATGACAACGGTACGCGCTGTTTTTAGTAGATTAACTTCACGGCCTAGATATGAGCCGTAAGCAACCATGATACCCATACCGATGGATAGTGTGAAGAAAGCATGACCTAGAGCGGCTAACATGACCTCCCCAGTTAGTTTGCTCAAATCAGGAGCGAATAGATAAGTCACTGCCTCACCAAAACCACCATTCACCACGTTATAGCCAACGATGACGAATAAAATAAGACCTAATAGTGGCATTAAAATTTTAGCAGTGGTTTCGATACCGCGAGTCACACCAACACCGACAATCAGCGCAGTGACTATCATAAACACCGTATGCCAAATCGTTAGCGTACCAGCTGAAGCCAACATAGCATCAAAGGTAGCACCAACCGCATCACCATCCTGACCAGAAAAACTACCAGCCCCTGTTTTGGTGATATAGTTAAGTGCCCAACCACCGATCACACTATAGAAGGATAGAATGAGAAAACCACCTAGAATACCTGTCGCGCCCACAATTCCCCAGCTAGGTGATTTACCTTCACTAACAGCAACGTCTGTAAAACTATTGACAGGGTTTTTTTGCCCGCGGCGACCGATTAGCCATTCAGCCACTACTACCGGAAAACCAACCAATGCAATACAAAATAAATAAGCAATAACAAAAGCAGAACCACCGCTCTCACCAACCATATAAGGAAATTTCCAAATATTTCCTAAGCCAACTGCAGACCCTACTGCTGCCAGTATGAAGCCAAAACTAGAGCTCCACTGTGCATGTTCTTGTTTATTGGTAGCCATTCTAACGTCCTCATGCTTTTCTTAATATCGCTCATAATCATCCATGATTATTATAAATAGCGATTAATAATTTTTAACTACTTCATCGACATATCAATGTGACGCGTCCAGCAATATCAAGAAAGAAAAGTTTACAATATCGTAAACGCTCAGTTTCTGCTAAGCCACCAAAAAAGTCAAGTACTGATAAATATAAAAAGCCATAACTATAAGTTATGGCTTTTTATATTTATCAGTACTCGATATGTGTTGTCTTCTTAAGAACATACACTCATATTTTTTAGCGCACCACGCCGCGCTTACTGTTTTGTAGGGAGTCAATGAGCATTTGAATTTTGGGTTCTTTATACAGCAGATCTTCTTGTAATATAATAAGTGCTTGTGTGGTGGTCATTCCAGATCTAAAAATTGTGCGGTATGCCTGACGTAACACGTCAATAGTTTCTTTTGACCAGTCCTTACGGCGCATCCCTTCGATATTAAGGCCATGAGTGGTTGCAGGATTACCAGACACCATCGTAAAGGCGGCCACATCCTTTAATATCAAGCTAGCGCCACCTATCAAACTATAATCATCAACCGTACAAAACTGGTGAATACCAGAATTACCACCGATAATGGTATGATTGCCAATAGTCACATGCCCTGCGACGCCAACATTATTGGCCAGTACATTATGATCACCAATCACACAATCATGAGCCACATGAGTATTGACCATCAGCAGATTATGGCTACCAATCTTGGTCAATCCATCATCTTGTGCCGTACCACGGTGTAAGCTACAAGCTTCGCGAATGGTATTATGGTCTCCAATCTCAAGCCACGTACGCTCACCCGCATATTTCAAATCTTGACAATCCTCACCGATACTGGAGAATTGATAAAACTGATTGTGTTTACCAATTCGCGTCAGCTTGGTGACGACCACGTGCCGATGCAAAACCGTGTGCGCGCCAATAGATACCTCATCGCCGACGATACAGTACGGACCAATAATGGCAGTATCATCAATCTGAGCGGACGGTGAGATGAGTGCCGTTGGATGGATCTGACTCATAATGTGGGCCCTTGTATCATCTGATGCGAATAAATGGTAAAACGAATTCTGCCAGTTTAGTGTTATAAGCAAAACGAAAACCAATGTTGCTTTTATATACGCCAATCTCAACTTATCGTAGGCCTTTGATTTTTATAGAATTTAAAATTTTAATTGTTTTAACTGAAATTTTAAAAACTAAGTAAACCAATACCTTAGAAAAATAAGTTGAGAGTGGGGTTTTATATATCATTATAATGCTTATCGTCAGTTTGAAAGTGACGCTTTAAACACTATAAGCTCTGAAAATTCCAGCTTTTACATATTCTGGACAGGCTTTTTATCAAAAACAGTTAGCACACTATCAGACTACTGCTCTTGACGGGCAATCATAATCTGAGCACTAGCAGCAAGTTCATCTTCGACATGTACCGTACAATCAAATTTATAAATACCACGCTTTTGCATCACGGTTTTGGCACGAATAATCAGTTGATCACCCGGAATGACTCGACGCTTAAAACGAACCTTATCAACCCCTGCAAACAGGTACAAATAGCCATCTTCTGCCGTTAACCCTGCACTGATAAACCCCAGCACGCCCGAGACCTGCGCCATCGACTCGACCATCAACACTCCTGGCATAATAGGCTGATCAGGAAAATGACCATTAAAAAATTCTTCATTAATAGTCACGTTTTTGATACCAGTAATGCATTCACCAGGCGTACAGCCGATAATCTTGTCCACTAACATAAAAGGATAGCGATGTGGCAAGTAGTGCTTTAAAGTATCGTAAGTTAATGGCAGCGTAAGACCTTGTGCGGCCAAGCTTTTAACGTCTTCATCCGTCGAAATATCTATATCAATGCTGCTCATAATATCGCTTCCTTGCTGTGTTATAAATCTTTAAAACTGGTTCTTTACTAATGACGACACACTAACCACGACCAAGCTGACGGAAGCGTACGGCTGCACGTCGCCAGTTGGCCGTTGGCATTGCAACCGTTCCAGAAGAGTACGAACCAGAATTTTTAATGGATTTGGTCACCATAGACATCCCAGACAGAGTAACATCATCAGTGATGTCAATATGACCGGTGATACCGACCGCGCCGCCAATGATACAGCGCTTACCTATGCTAGTGCTGCCAGCGATCCCCGTTTGAGCAGCGATTGCTGTGCCATCACCGATACGCACGTTATGAGCGACTTGTACTAAATTATCAATAATAACATGGTTACCAATCAGCGTATCATCAATAGCACCGCGATCAATACAGGTATGACTACCAATACGCACATGATCGCCGATGATGACGCGACCTAACTGGGCGATACGCTCCCAGCCTGTAACACTAGGATTGCTGGTGGGAGCAAAACCAAAACCTTCCGCACCCACACTCACCCCTGCATGCAGTCTCACGTGATTACCGATGATACAATCATGCCCGATGACCACTTGTGATTTGATAATACAATCATGGCCGATCTTAGTATTTGCTTCGATCACTACATGGGCATCAAGTGAGCTACGCGCGCCAATTTGCACATTATCGCCAATCACACAGAAAGCGCCGACGGTCACTTGCTCACCGATGACAGCACTATCGGCAATCACCGCACTAGGATGGATTGCATTGGCAGGTGACTCATGAGCAAACAGCTGACTGGCGCTAGCGTAGGCTAAGTAAGGGCTTGCTACGACAAGCGCTAGTGCTGTCGCTGGCACTTGGTCACGATACTCTGCGGTGACCAGTACGGCCCCTGCCCGACTGTTTGCTAAACTAGAAACATAGTGTGGATCTGCCAAAAAGCTCAACTGCTTGCTGTCAGCAGTGGTCAGACTACCCACGCTACTAAATTTTTGACGTGACTGTTCAGCGTTGATTTCAGCCTTATTAGTAATAGGCTGACGCTGCTCAATCCGAGTGATAAGTTGCTCAATCGTTATCATAGTTGCTATTAATGTTTTTGTGAATATTATTATGAATAAGGCGGTCGTCAAACTGAGGATTCAGCTTGACGACCTGTTAAAATCTAACTGCTTTTTTAATCTGGAAAAATCCCTAATTAAAAACAGTTATATAAGGTTAAAAGCCATTGTTAACTTAGAAGGTGTTACCAATCTGGAACTGAACTTTTTCAGTTTCATCGCCTTCTTTATCACCAATAGGGACGGCATAACTCAGTGAAATCGGACCAATTGGCGTATACCAAGTTACCCCAGCACCAGCACTAAAACGCATACTATTATCTTGCGTTAATAATGGCACGCCTGTATCGGTGCCATCGTTAGGATTGATAAAGTTACGATCTTCTTTATCCGTGGTATCAAATACCTGACCGCCTTCAGCGAATAATACTGGACGTACTTGGTCTGCCCAATCGCCTTTGAATGGCATTGGCAAGATTAGCTCACTACCGAAGCTAACGAGCGCATTACCACCAATTTCTTCATCTTTATAGCGCAAATCATCATTGATGGCATCATAATATGTCTGAGATTTGGGTCCTAGCGTTGACGCTTCATAACCACGTACCGAGCCATAACCACCGGCATAGAAGTTTTCATAGAACGGTAAATCATTACCATAACCGAGCTTGGTATAACCGCGTGCGACCCAATCTTTATAAATAGGATAGTAGATATTGCCGCGATAAACGAGTTTTTGATAGCTGGCATCACCCAGACCAATCGTTGCATCGACCGTATGACTCATACCTTTGCTTGGAAATACGGGACGATCTAAAGTACTGTAGTCCCAACCAAATAACAGGTTGTAGGTTTGATAGTCGTTTTTAAAGCCTGTGCGTCCAGTCGCTTCACCTTCATCATTGACAAAACTTTCAAACGACCCACCGTCATCAATAATTTGTTGAACGTTTGACACACCTAGGAAACGGCCACCGCGCACTGAGGTTTTGTCAACATTAAGACCGGCACTAACGCGTTTGGTTTCATCAACTGGATAACTATAGTTTAGCGTAGCGCCATAAGCATCCGTCACATAGTTACTAACGTTTCTATCGTCGTACTTGGTTTCACGATAATAAGCGCTAATGCCTTGCGATACACCATTTTCAGTGAAGTACGGATCGGTATAGCCCAAGCTATAAGAATCACGCGTTTCTGAACGTGATAACGCTGCTTTGACACGGTTACCCGTACCCATAAAGTTGTTTTGCGTGAGATCTAACTGGAACGTTACACCGCCACTTTGTGAGTAACCAGCGGCAATCGTTGAGCTACCAGATGGCTGTTCTTCAACCGTATAGTTTACGTCCACTTGGTCGGGCTGGTTCGGCACTGGTTTCACATCAACATTGACGCCTTTAAAGAAACCAGTTCGCATCAGGCGCGTACGTGACAGTTGTATCTTATCGCTAGATGCCAGTGCGCCTTCTAATTGACGCATTTCGCGGCGCAGTACTTCATCTTGTGTTTTGATATTACCGGTAAAATTGATACGGCGAACATAAATAGGACGTGCAGGATCGATAAAATAGTCAATCTCGACCATTTTGGTATCATCATTGATACGCGGTACTGGTCTTATCTCTGCTAAGTAATAACCTTCATTGCCATAACGACTCTTCAATGCTGCCGTGGTTTCATCTAACTTGGCTTGTGAGTACTTTTCGTTAGGCGCAAAGGTGACCAGCTCTTTTAACTCATTATCATCAAAAGTCGGCTTGCCTAAAAAATTCACTTCGCCAAACTGATAACGCTCGCCTTCGCTAAGACTGACTTCGATAAACACACTGCTCTTATCTTCGCTAATATTGAGCACCGCATTATCAACGGCAAAACGTACATAACCGTCATTTTGGTATAGTGCTTTTAGGTTTTCTAAACTGGCGGCCAGCTTTTCTTTGGCATAACGATCAGACTTAGAGAGTAGACGTGTCCATGAGGATTCTTTGACCGCAAAGACATCTTTAATTTCTTCATCACTAAAGTGTTTGTTGCCGATGATGTTGATATCAACTACCTTGGCAGGCTTACCTTCGATAAAGCGCACATCAAGCTTAACCCGATTGCCATCAAGGACGGTTTGCTCTACTTCGATATTACTGTTGTAATAGCCCTGACTGATATACTGCTGCTGTAGCTCGTTGGCTACGCCCTGTAACGTGGCTTGTTTTAGCACATCACCAACTGACAAACCAGCGTTGTCGAGCCCCTGCTCAAGCCCTTCTTTAGGGATGAGCTTATTGCCCTCAAAGTTTACTTCGGCAATGGTTGGACGTTCGACGACATCAAACCGTAGTTTACCGCCTTCGACACGACTTTGAATATCAGCAAAGTTTTCAGTCGCATACAGCGCCTTAATACTGGCCGCCAAACTACTATCATTCACCGTATCCCCTACCGAAACAGGCAGAACCGGATAGAGGCTATCGGGGGTTAGGCGTTGCAGGCCGTTGAAACCGATGTCAGTGACTACAAATTCTGCAGCCTGTACCGGCATGCTCATCATCGCTACAACTAACGGCAACCCAGCCGCGCTCATAAATAAAGGCGTACGCATAAATACTATCCGTCAATAAAAAACTGCTTAAGTTAAGTTGAAAAGCACATATTGTCTCGACCATATCGCGTAAAGTCATAAACTACGCGCGGGAAACTCAGAACACTTTATATAAAATGCATCACAAAATAAACTAAAAATTACGATTAGTACAGAGGCCATGATACAAAGTAGCCCATCTATCATGGTAATGATCAGCGCATGATGGGCGCAAAACCATTAGTATCTCGTGCCTTATCGGCCATATTATCTATTATTTACTCAAAAAAGCCGACTGATATCATTACCAATTGCTAACACCATGAAACCTGCCAGCAAGAGTAAACCGATATTTAACCCAATCATTTGCACCCCTTCTGAGAGTGGCTTACCGCGAATCAGCTCAATAAGATAATATACTATATGACCACCATCTAATACCGGAATGGGCAAAAGATTTAGTACAGCAAGGCTCAAACTAATCAACGCTGCCGTCGATAGCACCATTTGCCAACTGATATCAAAACTTTGCTTAGCAACTTTAGCAATGGTAATCGGGCCGGACAAATTGTCCAAACCAATCATGCCTGACAGCATCTTGCCCATCGAGCTGACGGTCATGACTGCCAACTGTTCGGTCTTCTCAAACGACTTGACCAGCGACTCGCCAGGACCATAAACCACCGTCGTCTTGTATTCATCCGGAATAACAATTTCAGACTGTGCCACCATAGCACCAATTTGTCCATAATCGTTACCCAAATTGTCTTTTTTACCTTGCGGCATAATCTGTAATTGCACAGATTTATCATCACGCAATACCGTAAAATCAAGCAGCGTTTCAGGGCTATCGCGGATAATACGCGTGGCACTAATCCAATCTTTGATTTCTTTGCCATTAATGGCAGTAATCCGGTCACCAACTTTTAAACCTTGACGACTGGCGGCGCCCTCAGGGGTTAAATCACCGATTATCGGTTCAATATTCGGCTGCCACGGTATCATGCCAAAACTGGTTAATGCATCTTTACCTTGTGCTGTACCTTGCATAAACTCTGTGACAGGTGCTTGGTAGGTTTTAGTCGAACTATTGGTTTGTGCGTTTGACTGCAGCGTGACACTGACATTATCTGTCTCACCCATACGCCCAGCGAGACGATAGTTGATACCTTCCCAAGTCTGTACGTCATGACCATCAATGGCAATAATTTTATCGCCAACAGGCAACTGTGCCATCGCGGCAGGGGTATCAGGCAATACTTGCCCAATATTGGTCGCTAACTGTTCTGACGGGGTCATGAACAACACCCAAAATAGCACAATCGCAATCACAAAGTTCATGATCGGGCCAGCCGCGACGATCGCTATTTTCTTGAGCGGATGCTGACGATTGAACGCCAAGTGTTGCTCATCTTTTGCGACTTCGCCTTCACGCTCATCGAGCATTTTGACATAACCACCCAGTGGTAAGGCGGAAAGTCGATAGTCAATGCCACTTTTTTTACTGGTCCAACCAAACATTTTAGGACCAAAGCCAATAGAATACGTCAGTACTTTAACGCCGCAAAGACGCGCCACAATGTAATGACCCCACTCGTGCAAAGCAATGAGCGGCCCTAAGACAAATATTGCCGCAAGCAGCGTTAATAAAAATGTCATGATTGTCTCTCAGTATTTTTCTTAACAGCTTTTATCAATGAACTGGTTCTCAATATTATTAAGAGCTATTACGCTAATTTTGCTACAAGCTTGTCAGTAAGATGGCGTGCTATTTTATCAATCGCTAGAATATCTTCTATATCAGCAGTGTCACTTAACGGTGGTAGCTGTATATCATTTAAGGCTTGCTCATTAATATCAGCAATATCAGTCAGGCGAATATGACCTTCTAAAAATGCAGAAACGGCAATCTCATTGGCTGCATTTAATACAATCGTCGCTTGCGTGCCCGCTTGCATCGCTTGCCGAGCAAGGCTTAAGCAGGCAAATTTTTGCAGATCTGGTTCAACAAATTCCAAAGCACTTAGCGCAAATAAATCTAATGGCTGTGAGCCACTATCGATACGATTGGGGTAGCTGAGCGCATGGGCAATGGGGGTTTTCATATCTGGACTGCCCAGCTGCGCTAAAAAGCTACCATCGCTATATTCTACCATTGAGTGAATGATACTTTGCGGATGAATAACCACATTTATTTTATTTTCAGGCAAGTCAAATAAATGACACGCTTCTATCAGCTCAAGCCCTTTATTCATCATCGTTGCCGAGTCGACTGATATTTTTTGTCCCATCGACCAGTTTGGGTGTTTGACCGCTTCAGTGACACTCGCTTGCTGCATCTGTGCAAATGATTTTTGCAAAAATGGTCCACCAGACGCGGTCAACCACAGCTTGCGTACGCCATGGCTTAGCTCATGAATTTGACTGTGGTCTTGTTGAATAGAGAACGGCAAACACTGAAAAATAGCGTTGTGCTCAGAGTCGAGCGGTAGCAAGGTAGCATGATGCGTTTTGACCGCATTAATCATCACTTTCCCTGCCATCACCAGGGCTTCTTTATTGGCCAGTAGAATACGCTTACCTGCACGCGCTGCTGCTAAGGTAGAAGGCAGCCCTGCCGCGCCCACAATAGCGGCAACGACCGTATCAGTTTGCGAGTCAGTGGCAATATCTACCAACCCTTCTGCGCCGCCTACCACATCGATATCCAGACCAGCCGCACCAAGGCGCTGGGCAAAATCATCGACCGCTGCTGTCGGTACACTGACGCGTTTGGGTAAAAACTGTTTGCAAAGCGCCAGTAACTTATCTAAATGCTGGTAGCCTGATAAAGCATAAACTTCGTAGTGCTGTGGTTGTGCCGCTAGAATTGCTAACGTGCTATCGCCAATCGAACCTGTCGCGCCTAGTACGGCGATACGTTGCGTCATAACCATCGGTGCCTTACCTATGAATGGTACTGTAAAAAACAGCACTCGTATAAAAAACTAAAGAAAAAAGTAAGAGTAAGCCGCAAAAAACATAAAAGCCATTGCTACTATAAATACTATTATATAAAAAAATAAGCGATCTTACCCTTATAGCTTTATCTTGTAGAGGCTAAATAAGGCTATTACCTATTTTGCCTCTATGAAAGACTGAAAAAAAATTTGCGTGCTGTGCTTACATCGACAGAGGCGGAAAAACCGCCATCCGCCTCGCTATAAAATCTTTACAGCGAACGGACTACACCACGATCAAACCTAGCTGCTGTATCGCCCAAAACCCAAGCGCAAATATCGGTGTGGCAGATAATAGCGAGTCGATACGATCAAGCACTCCGCCATGACCCGGTAAAATGGTTCCTGAATCTTTGACATCGGCGCGGCGTTTAAGCATTGACTCAAACAAATCACCAAGAACAGATGCTAAAATCGTTATTGCGGATAACGCCACAAAAGCAATAAGTGGCACGCCAGTTAACTGTAATTTAAAGACACTGATTGCAATCACTACCAGCAAACCTGTGACGAGCCCACCCGCCAGTCCCTCCATACTCTTATTAGGTGAGACATTGGGTGCCATCTTGCGGCGACCAAGCTTGCGACCCACAAAATAAGCGCCACTATCCGCGCACCAGACTAATAAGAACACATAGAGCAACCACCATGCTGACAGTTGCCACAAATAAAACATAGCGGTAATAGAGGCGGTTAATATCACAGCGCCCATCAATGCCAGCTTCTTGCCATACCAATTAGTATGCGTGGGGAAAACTCTGACCCAAGACAAGGCCATTAGCCATATAGCCAGTGAAGCCACCCACCAAAACAGCCAAGTGACTTTAAATATGAGCGATACTAAGGTCAGCACCAAGACCAGTACTACAAATAAAACAGGCTGGCGCCACTTCGGCATCAGCTTGGTCCATTCATGAGCAGCGATAATCACCCCAACCGCTAACAGCGGCGCAAATAAAATAGGGGTTTGGCTCGCAAACATTGCAATACCAACGATAATAACGAGAACAATTGCCGTCTTAATTCGTTGCCACATACTTATTGAGCCTTATTAATAATGAAAAATGCCTGATTAAAAACGCATTATAGCAGTTAATCTACAATAGCCCACTAACAGTGCGTATTCGTGAACGTTCAATATAGCCAATTAAGACGGTTTATTGTGTCACCAGCAAGTTTCTTAATGCATTTTCTGCTCTGTCACTACCTGTTCGCTGGTTTTGCCAAAGCGGCGTTGTCGTCGGGCGAATTCTGCCACCATCGCTGCTAACTCATCCGCTGCAAAGTTTGGCCACAGTGTTTGGGTAAAAAATAGCTCGGCATACGCCGATTGCCACAATAAAAAGTTAGAAAGACGATATTCGCCACCTGTACGTATTAGCATATCCACTTCGGGCGCATCCGCCAATTGCACATACTTACTGAGGCTCTGTTTATCGATATCTTCCACTGATAGCTGGCCTAGCTGCACTTGCTGTGCCAGCTGCTTTGCGGCATGGGCGATATCCCATTGGCCGCCATAACTGATCGCAATGACCAATGTCATGGCTTCAAAATTTGCCGTTTTTGCTTCAGCGTCTGCCATTAATGCCTGCAAATCATCGCTCAGCTGACTGCGATCACCAATGAAACGCAGACGAATACGGTGCTTCTGCATACGAGGCATTTGCTCATGAATGGTTAAGCTTAATAGGTGCATCAATAACGCCACCTCATTTGGTGGGCGTTGCCAGTTTTCACTAGAAAAGGCAAATACCGTTAAGACTTCAATTCCGACCCTAACACAGTATTCGACAATCGGGTCTAGCGCATCTTTGCCTGCCACATGCCCTTGACCAGCACCCAGTTTATTGGCTTTACCATAGCGATTATTGCCATCCATGATGATAGCAATATGACGGGGAAGAATAGCAGAAATCGAAGCGGTTGACGTTGACGGGGACATAGGCGAACTTGCTTATTGTTGAGGTGAGATAATAATAACGCGTGCGATAGCGGTTAAAAAGGACAATACAGACAATTCATAAACTTATCACAATTCAGTCATTTGACCTTGACCATATTATGACAGCAATCTACACAAAACTAAGCAGCCGGTGCATTGGCTGCTTAGTTTTGGCGGTATTACCAATATTTTGTCGGTCTAAATGACAAAAAAACTGATGTTTATACTTCCATTAAATCGCTTTCTTTTTTACTTAAGCGGCTATCAATGGTCTCAATAAACTTATCGGTAATTTTTTGAATATCATCACTGGCACGGCGCTCATCATCTTCTGATATTTCTTTTTCTTTTGCCAAGTCTTTAATATCGTTCATCATATCACGGCGAATATTACGAATAGAAACACGGCTGTTTTCTGCCTCGCCACGTGCCAATTTTTGCATATCTTTTCGGGTTTCTTCTGTCAACGCTGGCATCGGCACACGAATCACATCAGCTGACATTGGGTTCAGACCCAAATCTGCTTCGCGAATCGCTTTATCAATCGCTTGTACCATGGTGCGGTCAAACGGCTGCACAAGTAAGGTACGCGAGTCTTCAACGTTGACGCTGGCTACTTGGTTTAGTGGGGTATCAGAACCGTAGTAGCTGACCATCACGCCTGACAACATACCTGGATGCGCTCGCCCAGTACGGACTTTACTAAAAGTACTCTCAAGCGCTTCTAAGGTTTTTTGCATGCGCGCTTCGCCGTCTTGCTTAATCTCTTTAATCATTAGGTATCCTTATTTATCGCTGTCGACAAATCATTCATTGTTAATTATATAGGTATTCATTATTGGTTGTTTATTCAGCCACATTCAGGGCTGACGTAGCAATAAAAATTAATGATAAACGCGTGTGCCTTCATTTTCGCCCATAATCACATTCAATAAGGCGTTAGGCTTGGTCATATCAAAAACTTGTAACGGTACATTGTGCTCACGGCATAGCGCAATAGCGGTTAAATCCATGACCCCGAGCTTCTGCTCTAATACCTCATCAAAGGTCAAACCATCATATTTGACCGCATCAGCATGTAGGCTTGGGTCTTTATCATAGACACCATCAACTTTGGTGGCTTTTAAGATTAAGCCCGCTTCGATTTCGATACCGCGTAAGCAAGCAGCCGTATCAGTGGTAAAGAAAGGATTGCCTGTACCAGCGACAAAGATACACACTTCGCCGTTTTTAAGATAACGAATCGCATTACGGCTGCTATAGCTTTCAGTTACCTCACCAATGGGCAACGCTGACATCAAACGGGTTTTGATATTGCGACGCTCAAGGGCGTCACGCATTGCCAGACCATTCATAACAGTGGCTAGCATACCCATTTGATCGCCTGTGACGCGACCAACCAAGCCTTCTTTTTGTAGCTGAGCACCGCGATATAAGTTACCGCCGCCGACGACGATACCGACTTGTACACCAAGTCCGCGTAAATGAGCAATAGACAAACTCATTTTATCGAGTACTTCGGTATCAATACCCATGTCTTTGCCACCCGCTAAGGCTTCGCCAGAGAGTTTTAGCAAGATACGAGAATAACTTGGGTTTTTGTCAGACATGGGGTCACCTTGTTAGCATTAAATTATAATTAAAGTTATCGATAAAACACAAATAGAATTTGCCTTTGGATTCGCCTACAGCGTCATACTCAGTGGTAGGCATGTAAAAAGGCTAAATTGCGCTAATTGTAGCAAAAACTGCCCGCTGTTGGGCAATTTTCACTTGAGATAATAGGTTTGCTTTTTAACCTTGATAACTAGCAAATAAGTCATATTCGCTAGCATCATCAATAGTAACCGTTAAGAATTGCCCTACTTTGACGTGGCCGTCAATCTCATCGACATAGACATGACCATCAATCTCAGGCGCGTCAGCGTAGCTACGACAAATAGCGATGCCTTCCTCACTATCAATTTCATCGACCAATACCATTAAGGTTTTGCCAATTTTTTCTTGTAGTTTTTGCGCAGAAATCTCTTGCTGTACGCTCATAAAACGCTCGTAGCGTTCTTGCTTGATATTTTCAGGCACAGGATTTGGCAAATCATTGGCGACCGCGCCTTCGACTTCCGAATAGGTAAAGGCACCAACGCGGTCAAGGCCTGCTTCGACTAACCAGTCAAGCAAGACTTGAAAGTCTTCTTCGGTCTCACCAGGGAAGCCAACGACAAAGGTGGAGCGAATGACGATATCAGGACAAATCTCACGCCACGCCTTGATACGAGCTAGCGTGTTCTCGCTATGTGCTGGGCGTTTCATGGCTTTTAAGATGCGATGACTGGCATGTTGGAACGGAATATCCAAATAAGGTAACAGCTTCTTCTCGCCCATAAGCTCAACGACTTTATCCACATGCGGATACGGATAGACGTAATGCAGACGCACCCAAATACCCAAATCATTCAACGCTTTACACATATCATAAAACTTGGATTTGAGCGGCATACCATTCCAAAAGCTGGTCTTGTACTTTAAATCCAAACCATACGCAGAAGTGTCTTGCGAGATAATAAGTAACTCTTTCACCCCCGCCTTTTTGAGCGCCAGTGCTTCATTCATGACACTATCAATCGGACGCGATACTAAATCACCGCGTAGGCTTGGAATAATGCAGAAAGTACAGCGATGGTTACAACCTTCAGATATTTTTAGATAGGCATAATGACTGGGCGTTAATTTAATGCCCGCTTCATTAATCAAATCAATTTTAGGATTATAGTCTTTGTCCTGTGCCTTATTGGGGCGCGGCACATGCTGTGAAACTGCGGTAATCACTTCATCATAAGCATGAGCACCAGTCACAGCTAGCACCGCTGGATGCATGGTACGGATTTTTTCCGCTTCTTTACCCAAGCAACCCGTTACGATGACTTTACCGTTTTTACTAATGGCCTCACCGATGGCATCGAGCGACTCTTGTACTGCTGACTCAATAAAGCCGCAAGTATTAACCACGACTAGGTCTGCGCCATCATAATCACTGGCAACCTGATAGCCATCACGGCTCAATTCCGTAATAATACGCTCACTATCTACTAATGCTTTTGGGCAACCAAGCGATACAAAACCAATCTTAGGCGCTGTGTTGACGGGCGCATTTATAGTCGCTGAAGTAGTTGAAGTCACCTGACTACTTTGTTCGATACTACGGTTTTGATTGTGATTGGCTTTATGGTGGTAAGGGTCACTGCTATCTGTTGAGCGCTGCGCGGGCGTTGCTGTCGGCTTGGCAGGATTGAAGATAGTAGCAGTGTCCTTTGGGGTGTTAGGAACTGGCTGTGAGGTAGTAACAGTCGGATTAACGGACTCGGTAGAAGTTTTGGGCATGGCTGACCTTGCTAGAGATAAATTGGCTGTGCGCATTGTACGTTTTTTTTGTGATAATCACCAGTTTTGCCGCCCTATAGTGTTGATTTATGGTTAAATATTATATCGAGTATTCCTTTCTCCTAGGCATAGTCAATATTGATGCCTATATTAATGATATGCACACACACTTTGGCTAGGGCGTGTCATCATTTAGACATCTCTGCATCAGAGAACAAACGCAAATTCTTTTAATATCAATAATTTATAATTCTTAGTAAAAATAATCGCTAAAAAATTAAAATTAATTGCAAATAGGGGTTGCCAAATCATTCAAACTCTATATAATAGCCAACCACTGAGACGCACTACCGAATCAGTTAACTGTCTAGATAGCATTTGAGTTTCATTGCTGTTAATGATAGAGTAACGAAAATGGGGCTGTGGCGGAATTGGTAGACGCACCAGATTTAGGTTCTGGCGCCGCAAGGTGTGAGAGTTCGAGTCTCTCCAGCCCCACCATTTTCGGATAGTACATCTTAGACCAAATATCAAAACCTGCCTCTGAGCAGGTTTTTTTGTGTTTAAGGTTTATGTAAAACACTTATCCATAATAAACAGAGAAAGCTAAGACCTATATTATGGATAAAGGCCTGATAGCAATTATTAGAGGTATAAAAATGACTGGTTTAAAACGATGAATAAAGGATTTTGGTTAACGGTAGGTCTACTGCTGCTATTGACAGCCAGTCTTTTGGGTCTTCGCAACCTATATAAACCTGATAGTTCAGCTGACTTGGATACAAACTCGAATACCAAGATTATGATGAGCTTGGATAAATTTAGTGGCTTTCACCACGATGCAGAGATACTTTTAGAAAAGTTAACCGTTCTAAAAGCGGGTATAGAAAGCGCGATTGCTACCCAAGATACCAAACTATTAGCAAGCACTATCAGCAACACTTATAGAATCATAGATAATGTGAATGTTAATCGTCTGCCAACTATCGCACCTTTTGAGGTTTGCGATGAAACATTAGATACAATGAGCCGCTATGCTATTAGCGCTAAGAGTTATTACTCTGGTACTGACAACACCAATATAGATCAGATGAATGAATTAAGAGAGACTTTCAATATGAAATTTGCTCAGTGTCAAAGCATCGTTAATGATAAATCTGTGGAAGCACTCTATCAAGACTATCAGTAATACGCTTTATCTGCTTTGTAACAACGTTAAATCCCTCAAAACCTCCTCCATACTTCGATAGCGCGTCTCTAGCCATTTTGCCAATGCCTTATCGATAATGTGTTGATAGCGATCATATTCTGATGGCAATTTTGGCACAGGCTGTTGGCAATGTTGAATCGCCCAATCAAGCATTGGCTGACTACTTTGCGCTCTCACTCTAAACGGTCGCTTGCCCACTAATATCTCATACAGCATTATTCCAAACGCATAAATATCGCTCGATACCGTTGCACCCTGCCCTTGCCAACGCTCGGGCGCAAGATATGCTGGTGTGCCCGCAGGATTTGAATTACTAGCGCTATCAAAGCGTTGCGCTAAAGCAAAATCAGTTAACAACAAATCAGACGTTATTCTATTATAATTAGTGCCATCCGTTAAAGTCCGTTTGAGCAAAATATTACTGGGCTTAATATCATTATGTAACCAGCCTATCTTATGCAAACGACGAATAAGATAAGCAGCTTGCAAGATAAATTGATGTTTTTGTTGAGCGGTTAATAACAGATGCTTTTGAGCGCTTAACTGACTTGCCAAGCTGCCATTAAGATAATAGGGCATGACAAGTATAATCAGCTGCAAAGACGGCTCTAATATTTGAAGCGTGATATTTTCATAATCTAATAGCAGCGGTGCGATCAGATTATTTTGATGGTTCGATGAAGTATTTATAGATTTTAGAACATCCGCTTCGTCGGTTAAATCAGCCAACTTGTCTGAGTCTTGACTGGCACCACCTTTACTTACATTACTTAAAGCACTTAACTGCCATTTAATCATCACATTACCAAACTGTGGATGCTGCGCGCGTGTTAAACCTTGATAATTATTATTTTTAATATCATAGCTTTTAGCATTCTGATTTTGCTCCCTATTTTTTCCACTATTTTGCTGGCTAAGGCGTTGGTGGGCTAGCTCAGTATAATATCGTGCGGACAACGCTTGAGTAATGATTGGCAATAGCTGCTGAGCATGTGCCTGTAACGCTTGTATATTAGACAGATTACTGGCACTATTTTTCATGGTACTTTTCCCGATACTGTTTTTCATGGTACGGTGACACTGCTACCGCCCAATTTATACCATCTCCAAAAACCAGAATAACGCAAAAAACTGTGCAAGCACTACATCTATTAGGCTTAGCAGATTTAATAACGTTAATCATACTTTTTGGATTTAGTGTTAAACGCCACTTTAACGGTTAGAGTCATTATGTCGCAACTACCCAATTCATCATCTACACAGCCCAATCATTACGCCCTACCCGACCATGTATTAGACTTGCTCAGTCAATATTTACAAGAGCAAGTAACCCCCACTATTGATATTGACCCTGCACAACTGGCCTATCGCTGGGTCGGTGGTCATAACGGACACCTGCAACCATTGGCGGTCAATCTGTTTTTGAGTCTAGAGGACTTGCACGGTATCGAAACGCAAAAATCAAAACTGGTACAAAATACGCGGCAGTTTCTAAGAGGCTATCCAGCCAACCATGTACTAATGACAGGGACACGCGGCGCGGGTAAATCATCACTGATCCGCGCGCTACTACAAGCCTATCATAGCGAAGGTCTGCGCATTATTGAAATTGCTCGTGATGATCTACGGGTGCTTGATAAGATACGCGCTGCAATTAATGCGCTGCCAGCGGATTGTGGCTGCCATTATGTAGTGTACTGCGATGATTTGGCGTTTAATGGTCAGGACGAGAGCTATCGGACCCTAAAAAGTGTGTTGGATGGTTCACTTGATTCAGAACAAGATAAACTATTGGTCTATGCCACCAGTAACCGCCGCCATTTGTTGCCACAGTTTATGAAAGACAATATTAATATTTATAACGGTCAGACCGACGAGGTCAATCCTTATGAGACCGTTGATGAAACGGTATCACTATCTGACCGTTTCGGTTTATGGTTATCGTTTCATCCGATGGACCAAAGCACTTATTTACAAATAGTGCGCCACTATTTATCTATTCAGCCACAACAAACCTCAGATGCGACAAATAATCTTAACAATCATGACCTTGTTGCGGCAAACAATGACCCTCTACCTGATGATATTAGAGCAGCTGCATTACGCTGGGCATCGGAGCGTGGTGGGCGTTCTGGACGGGTAGCCTATCAGTTTAGCCGCTACTGGATAGGGCAATCAAAGCTTGCGGCTGAAGACAGTCAACCTTAGAGCTTAAGCTTCAACATGACTTTCAATTATTTTTAATCACTTTTTATCACCGCGTGCAGAGCCTAAATACTGTACGCGGTTGTTCGTTTGGCCATCACTATCTGTCACTGCACCATTAACCATATATTGGGCAAAGTCTTCTGCCAACCATAGATTTTCATTGTAGGCACTTTGCGCATCCAACCGAAGATGACCCATGTTTGGCGTGGGGCTTTTTGAGTTGTCAAAGCCTTGATAGCGGGCGCTAAAATGGGTCAAAATGAGGTTTTTGATTCCACTGTCTTGGGCAAACTTGCCAATCAATTGCGCACTACTATGCATCGGATCAAAGTCTGGGTTTTTGGCCTGAATTTTTAGTAAAACGTCATGGGTATAGGTGGCTTCATGCACCAGTAAGTCCGCATCAACTACCGCAGCACTTAGGCATTCTGGCGTATCATTATCTCCAGCGACCACTATCCTTGTACGTTGCACCTCATTATCGACATAGTCTGCCGAGCACAGCTGACGACCATCCTCTGTCACCACATCTGTACCTTGTTGTAACTTGCCCCACAGTACATTTGCTGGAACGCCCTCCGCTGCCAATTTATCGGTATTAAGTGTGCGACGGCTAATAGTTTGCGTGATGCCAAAACCATGAGAAGCAACCCGATGAGACAACGCTGTGATATCGATATCAAGCTGATGTTCGTCACTTAAATAGAGACTTATCTGGCTTTCATTATTTTTCTCAGATAGCACATCTTCTATAGCAATGAAATCAACCGCAAAAGGTAAGTGCAACTCGGTGGTCGAGATCACAGCATCGAGCAGCGTTGCAATCGATTTTGGCGCAATGAGGGTCAACGGCTTGCGGCGTCCCGACATTGCCGCGCTCGCTAGCAACCCTGGCAAACCATAACAATGGTCGCCATGGACATGAGTGATGCAGATAGCCGTTAATTGGTGTAGAGAGAGATGGGTATACAATAATTGCTGCTGAGTGCCTTCACCGCAATCAACCAATAGCCACGGACGCGTTTTTTTACTTGAGTTTTTATCTGATTTTTTATTCTGTTGCTTACTTTTTTGCGACGCACCCGATAAATAAGGATTCAAGCATTCAATCGCCAGCGCCGTCACATTGCGCTGTTTGGTTGGCACGCCTGCCGAGGTGCCCAAAAAAGTTAACTTTAGCATGGCCTACCTCTGCTGTTGATCAAACTCGCTATGATAATTGACATAGTAGCGTTCTTTGCCCTTCAACCATTTGTCCACCATTAGCAGTACATTCATTGACCATATTAGACTCATAAGACTTCCAGCCACCATAAAAGCTGGCTACACATAGAATAACCACCAGCAGTTTTTGTGACCAGGCCTTCACAGATACCTGCTGGTTATTTGTTCCTGCCGCGTTAATTTGAGGGTCTACATCGGTACTGCTATTATCTAGTTTATTCAGGTCTGTCATTTTTTATCCTAAAAAAGGTTTTGTCTAATTATAAACAAAACCTTCTATTTTAATATCAAATCGATTAGGGCGTGTTGGTTAAATACGCCTCATTTAGAATTTTACGCGTCCACCTTTTTTTTCTGCACGCTTAAAGGCATCGCGCTCTTCGCAGCGTTTGAGCCAATTTAAGATATTGGTATATTTACTGCTATCCAACCCTGGACCTGCGTTAGCGCCTATGACGGCGAGGTGCATCTGAATATCAGCCGCACTAAAGTCGCTACCTGCAAACCAATGATTGTCTTGCAGATGCTGCTCCATCATATTTAATATAGCTTCCAAGCTATTGCTAATCATGCTTTTTTCGACCTGACTTTGAATTTTTTTACTCACCGGCTTGATCAGCATGGGCGATTGCTCAACGACTTTTGTGAACACCAAACGCATGACCAGTGGCGGCATCAATGATGCTTCGGCGAAGTGCAACCAAAAGGTGTAGGCTTCCCACGCCGCTTCATTATCATCAGCAGGTTTGAATTGCTGCTGTTTATCATAGTGTTTGATTAAATACTCAATGATAAATCCTGACTCTATCAGTACCCGATCGTCCACCTCTAGCATGGGTGCATGACCGAGTGGATGTACTTTTTTTAAACTTTCAGGCGCACGATACGCTTTATTGCGCTCGTAGCACGTCAATTCATAATCGACGTTTAGCTCTTCTAACAGCCACAAAATACGAAACGAGCGTGAGTTTGCTAAATGATGAAGATGTAACATAAACCGTCTCAGTTATAGTTATACCAAACCCAAAAAGTACGATTAGCGGTGTCAAACTCGTTTAGTCTACAGCGCGTAGCACTTGCACTCGTTTTCCTTGCTACTCTAATTTTTGTGAATGGTATTAGTTATCGTGTAAATAAACAATGATATTATATATATGCTTCACTGCATTCTATTGAGCATGGCAGCACAGCCCTTGATAATAGCGTAATTAATGACCCTTTAATACAGAAGCTATGTAGAATAGTGGCGAAAAAATGTCTGCCAAGTCACACTATATGTTGTTGTCAAATATATTATTTTGAGTGCAACACCTCTATCTTTCGGCTCATTTTGTCTATTTTTTGCTGATACTTCTTAATTTTACGAAACCGATGCGCGGCTAACACGCCTTTGATACGGCGATTCTTTAGACGACGGCGCGGCGGAAAGCTACCCACTTGTGGCTCATTGTAACCATGCAAGCGGTCATCACGTTTACGTGCCAAGTAACCAAGCGCACTATCAGCAACAAAAATCATCAGCGCAACAAAAATCATGCCGTACATAAATAATGAGCCACCTTCATCGATATTTTGATGCAAGATAGTGATGGAAAATACAAACAAGAATATCGGCTCAAGGTAGCATAAAGTCCCAAACAATGAGACTGGCAGCTTTTGACTGGCAACCATCGTGAGTGACATCGCAGCAGCACTAATAATGCCCAATAAGGGCAAAAGATACCAAAACTTATCAGTGGCTATTGCTAGCTCAAAACCACCAGTCATATATAACGCAATCACCACCACCGGGGTTAGTAAAACCAAATCCGACACCAACCCAGTGATTGGGGGCACAGCCAGTTTGCGGCGCAATAGGTAATAAGGCGGATAACCCAAACAGACAAACAACGTCGCCCAAGAGATAGTCCCATATTGAAAGACATCATAAGCAATCCCTAAACCTGCACATATCGTGGCAATCCACTGCAATAAACTCATGTCTTCATTATAAAAAAAGCGACCAACCATAATCATAATCATGGGGTATAAAAAGTAACCCAACGTCACCTCGATACCCAAGCCATTGACCGGTGCCCACATAAATATCCAAATTTGTGCGCCCAAAATCGGCGTAGGCAATATAAACAACAACCATTCTTTTGGCGTCTTTAAGGTTTTTAAATAATCAAAAATATGCTGCCACTGCTTTAGTACGCTGACCAATAAAACCAAACTAAATAGCATCATCAACACGCGCCATGACGCTACCTGTGTCCCTGAAAACGGCTGTAACAATAGGCCAAACAAGAATAGCAGAGAGTATAAAAAGTTTGCAGCCACTGCAGCGATAGTACCCTGCGATGTTTGATTGGTGGTAAGCATAACCATAGCCTTAAAAATGAGCGCACATACTTGGCAATTTTAGAAAAAAACAAAAGCCTCCGACGCGAACGTCGAAGGCTTTTTATCCATAAGATATGTTATTTATCTTATCGGCTGCATTATGTCAAAGTCAGAATAGATAAGCAATACATCTACTTAACTGGGTCGTTCTTCTATAGTCAGTTCAAAATAAAAGCGATACGATTGTAGTAAAGTAAGAGGTTGCAAAAAATTTATAGCCAATAGTACGGTATCGTTTTTACCATAAATTTACGGTGGTGTTCTAAAAAGTATGCTGGCATCAGACGTAGCCATAATTGATGTAAAAGAACACCAAATCAAACACTTTAAAATGATTATCAAGCTTTTTTGAGAAGCAACAAGTCTTTCTAACCGCTCGTCTTAATCGGTGTCTAAGGCGACAGTTATTACCCTCTATACCTATGGTATGCTGTTTGCCAACCTGTTTGTGATCACCTTTAAAGGCCGTTATAAAGCTGTCCCAATTATCCATGCTAATAGAGCCGTAGCTTACTTTAAGTTGCTTTAAACGTGCTCTTAGCTTCTTAGCCGTTTTTAGGTCACGTTTGCCCCAAACATAAGCAACAATCTCATTGGTAGCGCGATCATAAGCATAAATAAGCCAAACTTTACGCTTTTTTCGATACACGTAAGTCCAAAACTCATCAACCTCTAAGCGTTCATAGTAGCTCTTCTTAGGCGCGATCTTATAAACAGATGAGCCTATGGTGCTCAATACTTTACCGATACTGACTGAGGCTATAATAGCTATGTCTCTAACACCGCAACCTCTCACCGTCATTAGCCGTATGATGTCTTCTATTTTAGAGTGACAGCCCTTATAAGTTAAGGCATGGTCACCAATGAATTGACGTTTGCAGTCCTTGCATTGGTAGTTCTGCTTGCCATAGCTTTTTATGCCGTTTTTCTTTAAACTGGGACTGTGACAGTCGGGGCAGCTGATATCTATTTGTGTCTTCATAACCTCAAATATATCATCTTGCTTTGGCTGTCACCCTCCTTTATTTCTTCAGCATACTTTCTGACACACCACCAAATTTACTATATTAGGGTCTGTTTACTTTCTATTAAGCTGCTCGATTTTTTGCTGTATTCTATCCATCTTTTTTTGATAACGCCGAATCTTACGAAAACGATGCGCCGTCAATACGCCCTCAATACGGCGATTGATCAAACGACGAGGTGGAGGAAAGCCGCCCACTTGAGGTTCTCCATAACCATACAGATGATTGTCGCGACGACGAATAAGGTAGCCCTTCATACTATCCATAATCATGATGAATAACGCCAACGCCACCATGCCATACATAAATAGAGAACCGCCCTCATCTAAGCTTTGTTTCAGGACGGTAATGGATAATACAAACAGCAGCATAGGCTCGACATAGCTCAAAACACCAAATAATGACACTGGTAACTTACTACTGGCAACCATAGTCAGCGACATCGCCAACGCGCTAAACGCGCCAAGCAGCGGCAATAAATACCAGAATTTAATATCCTGTGCCGCCATACTAAAGCCGCCGCTAAAATACAGCATACTAAGCACGACTGGTGTGAGCAAAGTCAAATCAGACAGCAAGCCTGTGATGGGCGGTACAGAAAGCGTGCGACGCAATAGATAATAAGGCGGATAACCCAAACAGACAAACAAAGTTACCCAAGATATTGAGCCGTATTGAACAATATCATAGCCAATACCTAACGCTGCAAATGACGCGGCCACCCACTGGAGTCGGCTCATATGCTCGTGGTAAAAAAAGCGACCAATCACTATCATCACCAGCGGCAATAAAAAATAGCCCAAAGTGACATCAAGACCAAAACCATTTACCGGTCCCCACATAAACAGCCAAATCTGCCCGCCCAAAATTGGCGTGGGCAATATAAAAATTAGCCACTCCTTTACAGTTTTTAGGGTCTTTAAGTAATCAAAAACATGCTGCCATTGTTTGGTAAAGCTGACCAATAATAACAAACTCAATAGCATCATTAATATACGCCACGACGCTACTTGCGTACCCGACAACGGCAACATAAATAGCCCAAACAAGAACATCATCGAAAATAAAAAACTCGATGATACAGATGCTAACGTTCCTTGAAAGGTTTGATTGGTCGTGGACATAACAACAGCCTTAAAAAATAGAAAAAATAAAAGCCTCCGACGATAACGTCAGAGGCTTTTTCTAGAACAACGAGCAAAAACTAGAACAAAAGCTAACTACTGAGACATTTATTCGTCATCGTTGGTGTTTTCAACGTCTACTGTATGGTCATTGGCAATATCGATAACGTCGTTGACATCAGTGGTTGCTGTGTTGTCAGTCGTTGCATCAATATCTGCCTGCTCTTGACCTTCTACCTCAAAGGTACCGTCTTCTTTCATTGCATCGATTAATGCTTCATCATCGCCTTCTTCGTGTTCAACACGCGCCATGGCAACCAGCTTTTCATCTTTCGATAAACGAATTAATGTCACACCTTGAGTATTACGACCAGAACTGGCGACATGCTCAACGGGCGTACGCACTAACGTACCTTTGTCTGAAATTAAGATAATATCGTCTTCAGGATCAACCTTAGTGGCACGCACTAATGCACCATTTCGTTCACTGGTTTTAATAGCAATTACACCGCCACCGCCACGATTTTGGATATTGAATTCATCGATAAAGGTACGTTTACCAAAGCCTTTTTCGCAAGCGATTAGGATTTCACGTACATCGTCTTCGATAACCACCAATGATTTGATAAACTCATCATTAGCCAAACGCATACCACGAACACCTTTTGCGGTACGACCCATCGCCCGCGCATCGTTTTCATCAAAACGAATGGCTTTGCCACTTGAGGCAAATAGCATAACCTCTTGGCTACCATTGGTGATACGAGCGCTGACCAACTTATCACCCTCTTCTAAGCCAACAGCTATCAAGCCATTAGAGCGAATATTGGCAAATTGCTTAAGCTCTACCCGCTTCACGGTACCATTGGCAGTCGCAAAGAATACAAAAGGTGGCTCAGCGACATTGCTGTCTTCTAACTCTTCGGCCGCATCATCTAATGATATATCGCCTTTCGTAGGTAGCTCTTCTATTATTTTTGGAATTGGCAGTATCGTTGTGACGGTTTCATCACCGCTCAAGCCAATTAGGTTAACCAATGGACGACCACGGGCACCGCGACTGGCAATCGGTACTTCAAAACCACGTAGACTAAACACGCGACCACTATCAGTAAAGCACAGTACGGTCGAGTGCGTAGACGTGACGACTAAATGATCAATGACATCGTCTTCTTTCATCACCGTTGCCGACTTGCCTTTACCACCACGTTTTTGCGCCACATAATCATCGATCGGCTGAGTCTTGGCGTAGCCAGTACGCGACACAGTCATGACTACGGTCTGCTCTGGGATAAGGTCTTCACGGTTGAAGTCCATGCGCGAGTCAATAATATCCGTGCGGCGCTCATCGCCAAAATTATCACGAATCTCAAACATCTCGTTTGAAATAATTGTCATTAACTTATCAAAATCACCAAGAATAGATTCTAAATGAGCGATTTCACGCAATAAGTCTTGGTATTCTTCGGTCAGTTTGTCTTGCTCAAGACCGGTCAAGCGATGCAGCTGCATGTCTAAAATTGCATTGACCTGTTCAAGTGATAAACGATAGCGGCGCTCGCCTTCAATTGAGCCATCAATTAAGCCAAACGGTGCTTTAGGGTCTTCGCCTTCGATAAAGTCAGGACGCACTGATTGGCTACCAGCAGCGGTTAGCATCGCCACAACGCTGCCTGAACCCCAAGTATTATTTAACAAGCTTTCGCGTGCCAAACCGCGGTTAGCAGAGGCTTTAATGGTCGCGATAATCTCGTCAATATTAGCCAATGCAACGGTCAAGCCTTCTAGCAAATGACCACGTACGCGGGCTTTATTAAGCTCATAAATAGTACGACGGGTGACGACTTCTTGACGGTGACGGACAAAAGCGGCAATCAATTGACGCAAGGTCAATAGTTTTGGCTGGCCATTATCGAGCGCTACCATATTGATACTAAAGCTGGATTCGAGCGGGGTTTGTAGGAACAAGTTATTAACAATCACTTCCGCCGTTTCGCCGCGACGTAAATCAATGGCGATGCGCATACCGTCTTTGTCAGACTCATCACGAATCTCACTAATACCTTCGATTTTTTTATCACGAACCAATTCTGCAATACGCTCAATCAGCTTGGCTTTATTGGCTTGATAAGGCACTTCGGTGAAGACAATACGCTCGCGATCACGGTTGACACCCGTGTCGCTCATAGCTTCGATATGGTAGCGACCACGTATATGCAAGCGACCTTTACCGGTACGATAAGCGTCTAGAATACCCGCACGACCATAAATAATGCCGCCTGTAGGAAAGTCAGGACCTGAGATATGCGTCATCAACTCTTCGGCTGAGACTTGTGGGTTCTCCGCATAAGCTAAGCACGCATTAATCACCTCGGTGAGGTTATGCGGTGCCATATTGGTCGCCATACCAACAGCAATACCCGTCGCACCATTAACTAATAAGTTAGGAATACGCGCTGGCATGACGCTTGGCATACGCTCAGAGCCATCGTAGTTGTCTTCCCAGTCGACCGTATCCTTGTCTAAATCAGCAAGCATCTGGTGGGTGAGCTTGGTCATACGTACTTCGGTATAACGCATGGCTGCCGGTGGATCATCATCGATTGAGCCAAAGTTACCCTGACCGTCAACCATCGGATAACGAAGACTGAAATCCTGCGCCATCCTTACGATCGCATCATAAACCGCACTATCACCATGTGGGTGATATTTACCGATGACATCACCGACCACACGTGCAGACTTTTTATAGGGTTTGTTGTAGTCGTTAGACAGCACGTGCATGGCGTACATCACACGGCGGTGTACAGGCTTGAACCCATCACGCACATCAGGCAGTGCACGCGAAACAATCACGCTCATCGCATAATCCAAATAGGATTGCTTTAGTTCATCTACGATGCCAATAGGACTGACCGATTCGCTCATATACACTCCTTCACTCACATTGTTTTTCTAATGTTGAGACGTTTGCTCAAAATACTTATGGGTTATACAAAAATATAGCTGCATCAATGCGCAGCTACTACCAAAATATAAACCCTAAAAAGCACTGCTAAACGTGCAAAACAATAGGAAAATGATGATACGGTTTTTGTTAAAAGTAACGTTTAATAAAAGAAGCTATTTTAGCACAAATTTGCTGATTTAGGGGCATTTGCACATCATTAAAACTAAGCGAATCAGGTCATTAGCGGGCATTTTTTAGACCCTTTATCAAGATTTTACTTGGCTTAACGACATATCTTTTTAGACTGGCTAATCTTGCCGTTTTTACACACAAACTTACCTTCTTTTGAGCAATGCGATACCCCGCCCATTTTGCCCGAGCAAGGGGTATTTTTTGCTTGTGCTGGGCTAATAGGTGCTAAAACAAAGATAAAGGCACATAGTGATAACATCATTGATTTCATATTCTCAGCCTTAATAAGTTCATAAGAGGTGGACAATAAAAAACTGCATCCAGTGGACACAGTTTGAATCGATAGTATGAGTATTTATACGATTACCTGTAAAGCATTTTAAACTGGCTTAAACTCTTGATTAAAGAATTCACGCGTGGCTTGGGTACACGCTGGGCTGACTAATCCGCCATGATAGCTACTATAAAACGCTAGCAGAGGGTTGTCACCTTGTGCAGTTGCATCCGCTTTAACCTTTTCAACGCTATTACTAAAGTTTGTTTGTACACTGCTCACAACATCAGTGGCATTCCATTTGTTCATTGATGCCTGACCAATCATTGTAAAGGTCGATTGATCTGGGCGCGCGTCGGCGTTGTCTTTATCGACATCCAATACCGTAATATTGAGCTTAGCCGCTGAGCTCTTAGCACTGGCAGCCTGCAATATCTCTACCATAGAGCCTGTATTGGTATCAAAATAAACCGTTGGATCCTGATTACCACCACAAATAAGCGTCGGCATGGTTGGTACATAGCCGCGTAAGTCATTATCCTTTAGCGCCTTACGTAGGTTATTTTCAGGATTTGCTGCTGGCAGTCCGTTGCCGTTTTCTGCCCATAATCCATCAGGGTTTTTGGTGGTATCAGCCACAAACGCCGCGCGAAAGTCTGATTTAATCAGGTAGTTATCATCGTCATAGCCGCCTAGTATTGAAAACAGTAAACCTTTCTCCAAGCCAGCAAGAGCAGGATTAGTAGGATTGTTTTGGAACAGCGCATTATTAGGCAGTTTGCCCGTAGCGACTAGCTCACCAAACGGTAATTCATTTGGCAGTTGAGCATCGGCATATTTATCCAAGAATATATCTGATTTCTTACCATAAATATCGCCGTATTTTGCTTGTAAACCAATGCCAAGTAATGGCGCAAACCGTGACGCTCCGATATTGACGTTGCCTCTAAATATTTCATCACCAAATGCCGCTAGCGCATAAGGTCCTGATAAAGGCGCAATAGCAGTGATTGTTTTGTTTTGTGACTCGAGCAATCTAGCGGTTGCCATAGTCACATGACCGCCCTGCGAGTAACCTGCGATAAACAGCTTACCCGAATCATCAATATCGACGTAAACAGTATCATTTGCGCCTTTCTTTCGTTCAATAATTGAGCGCGCACTATCTAAAGCGTCAACCATGTCGGTCGACTGCTGCTGTGCAACCAGATAAGGATGATAATCGAGATCTGAGTCATCGTAACCAGCGTAGTTCGGTGCGACGACGATGTAGCCTTGTGCCGCGAAATTTGCGGCAATTAGATTCGCCTCTTCTACAGCAGGGTTGTTAATATTACCCACTTGTGCAAAGTCATAAGACTTGTCGGTCGTCGTACCATGAGCATATAATAGCACCGGACGATCTCCCTGACATTCATCAGCATCGCCAGTCGGTAGCATCAACGCCGCCGTGGCATTGGTATCTTCGTCTGCAGCACCTTTGGTATCATAGGTGACTTTTTCTATGATTACGCCACACTTAGCAGCAGGTGTTGCCGTGCCGCCAAGACCGAAACTGCTGTCTACTTGGCTGGAGCTAAAGGTTTTGACAAACTCAGATGTGGCTTGCGGCGTGACAGATTCAACGACATTAAAGTCGTTATCATCACCACAAGCAACGAGCAGCAAACTGCTGGCGATGGCCATTGATAATAGGCAACGTGACATCAAAGGTTTCTTGTTGGCACTCATAGATATTGAACGATGAGTAGCGGTAGCGCGGTCAGGTTTGGAGAGAGGCATAGATGCTATCCTTAGCAGTAATAAGTCAGAAATAAGTCAGAAATTTGCTAAATTTTTTGGTAATAGATAAATTTATTTTAGTATAAATTGTTTCTTAAACCTTACTACTTATACCGTAAAATATGTTAAAAAGCTACTGAAAAACGTGCAACTGTTGGCTCCCATCAGGTTAAAAGAAGCATTTCTCTCATAACCATACTGACCTAATAGACATATTATTTAATAGCTTATAGTCAGTGAAAAGTAATATCGCTACATCACGTACTGCAGGTACCGTTTTTTCTTGCTTGCTGTGCCTACGCAGACAGAGGCTGCAAAAAAACCATACCCGCAGTATCGTAGTGTTTTTAAAGTATTTTAACTATAGGTTAAACAATGCAGCGTTATAGTCAGTGATAAATAATATCGATGCATCACCTACTGTAGCGTTTTAGGGTATTTTGACTATACGTAAATAAATGCACACCCCTCCCATTATTTTTAAGACGATGTAAACTTTTATGCAAAACGATATTAAAAACAGCAAGAACGATGAGAATCAAGAAGATAAATTGGTAGAAAAACCATCAGAAAATACGCGTACAGACCGTAGCTTTGATACGATCGCCGACCACTTTGAAAAAAAGGTTTACGGTGGTTTAAAAGGAGACATTCGACTGGCAGTATTGCGCCGTGATATTTTTGAATATACGGAGAAAATGAGTAAGCAGTTGGCTCGACCACTACGTATTTTAGATGTGGGTGCAGGACTGGCACAGATAGCCATTGAGCTTGCTGCTCAAGGACATATAGTAGTCGTTAATGATATCTCAGCCAATATGTTAGAAAAAGCACAAGTAAGTGCCGCCAAAGTTGAGAAAGAAATTGATATAACGTGGTATGTTTGCCCTTATCAAGAGCTACAAGAAAAGCTAAATGCAGAAGATAATGACAAGTTTGATTTAATCATGTGCCATGCGCTGCTCGAATGGTTGGCAGAGCCTGCAGCAGTGATGGAGTTTTTTGATCAGCAACTAACCGATAACGGAACGCTGTCGTTATGCTTTTATAACCCAGCAAGCTTTGATTATCGCAACCTCATCATGGGTAACTTTAACCTGCTCGATAATACGCAATATAAGGCTGATAACAAAAAAAGCCTGACGCCCAATCATCCGGTTGCCAAAGAAGAAGTCGAATCGTGGTTGGCAACCCATCATTATCAAGTGGTGCGCACCAGCGGTCTGCGCGTTTTTCATGATTACTCACCACTTAAACGGGGCGGTCATAACGATCCTGATGCGGTGATACGCATGGAGCTGCGTTACTCGCAATTGGAGCCGTATAAATGGCTGGGACGTTACTTGCATATACTGGCGACTCGATAAGTTAACTTCAGCAGTGCCATACTCTTTTAAAAGTGGATCGACCAGAAAGCGCAACGACTGTCTTTAGCTATTTTATTTCCTCGACTCTCTCTGGTCTATTATACTCTGACCAAGTCGTTGCATTGATGTCTTTTTCGTCAAATACCACGACATGCTCTAGTATCGGCAAGATACCAATGTGCGAGCCAATCTCATGGTTATGGTGGCTGGCAACTAAGGATAAGACCGTCTGCCCATCGTCGAGCTGCAAGCGATATAAGTAGTTGGCACCGCGAAAGACACGCCCGACAACCAATGCTGTTTGCGTGCTTTCATCGTCATGAATGATATCGTCAGGGCGTACCAAGACCTTAATCGGTGTACCATTGGGATAGTCATATTCACAATACTGTGGCTGTCCTGATTCGTCATAGACTTCCATGCGACGATAAATATCACCCAATGCCGTCTCGACATGACCTTCTTTGATGATGCCATCTATCATCGCGCCCTCGCCCACAAACTCAGCGACAAAGGGACTGACAGGTTCGTGATATAGCTCGCTTGGGGTTGCCCACTGTACCAGTTTGCCTTTATGCATCACCCCCACTTTATCCGCTAGAGCAAACGCTTCATTCTGATCATGAGTGACTAATATTGCGGTGGTATTGGTGCGTTTAAGAATATCACGGACGCTCATCGCCAATGATTCACGCAGCACGACATCCAAATTAGAAAACGGCTCATCGAGTAACAGTAGTTTGGGCTTTGGTGCCAGTGCACGGGCCAAAGCCACTCGCTGTTGCTGTCCACCTGAGAGCTCATTTGGACGTTTATCGGCATGTTCAGACAGCTCAACAAGTGCTAGCATCTCAGTCACACGGGCTTTTTTATCAGCGCCAGACCATTTATTCAGACCAAAAGCGATGTTCTTTGCCACGCTTAAATGTCCAAAAAGTGCATAGTCTTGAAATACCATGCCCATGCCACGTTTGGCGGGCGCCACTGCAAATGAGTGGCGAGCGGTCTTGTCAGTTAGGCACTGATTATTTAAGCGAATCGCACCGTCACGGCTTGGTTCTAGTCCTGCAATTGCCCTTAGGGCGGTGGTCTTTCCGCAACCGCTATAACCCAAAAAGCAACCAATCTCGCCTTGTTGTAGCACTAACGATAAGCCATTTACGACAATAGTATTGTCATAACCAACGATTAAATCTTGCACATCAAAATAAGGCTGAGCCGCGATACTTGCCTCATTGTATTGATGAGAGGAACGGTTTGGATTGAGGGTGTTTTGGTGCTGGTCTTTATCAGCTAGGGCTTGAGACATTTGCGCCTTGGTCAAAACTGCTATGGGTGGTTTTTTGAGACTATTGTGGCGCGCCGTGCCTTGAGTCTTTATAGACTTAGGATCTGCCGGATGTCTTGAGTCGTCAATCAAATCAGTGTACATAGACGGTACCAGTTAGCTATTAGTGAATAAAACCCATCGATAAAATGCTAAAAACAACAATAGAAAAATATCATCGAACCATTGAACTACCAGCAGTGCCTTATTTGTAAATGCTTAACACGCCCTAATCAAAGCACCTTAACCTTGCTTATCGCTTTGACGCAATAATATCCACACAGGCAGCAGACCAACCAGCACAATTAATAAGCTTGGCAACGCCGCTCGCCCCCACATGCCTTCACTGGTCATCTCAAACACTCGCACCGCTAGCGTATCCCAACCTTGCCGCCTCGTCATTAACGTGATGGGCATCTCTTTCATCACTTCAACGAACCCCATCAATAATGCGGTCAATACACCAGGGCTGAGCACCGGCAACATGACCTGTCGCCAACGCTGATAAGGGCTGTCGCTCAGCAATTTAGCTGCCGCTTCTTGATTGACCGTCAGGCGCTGTAGCTGGCGATCAACTGGCTGAAAACTCACGGTCATAAAGCGCGTCGATAATGCCAATAACATCACAATGACGCTACCAGACAACACCTGTTTCGAGGTGATACCAAAAGCAATCATTTGGTTGTCGAGCCAAGCGATGGGAATAAATATCCCCACTGCTAATACTGTCCCTGGCACGACATAACCTAAATTGGCCAGGGTGGTCATCAGCTTAGTCAACTTATCAGGATACTGCCGCTTAATCCACGCAATAATAATCGCCAAAAAGGCAATAAAAAACGTGGTCATACTAGCAATCATAAGGCTGTTGGTCACAAAATCGATATAACGTGCATCAAAATCTTGTCGAAAGTTCAACGCCGTCCAATAGACTAGCTGTAAAAATGGAATTAAAAAAGCAACTGCAAAGACTAATGCACACAGCAATGTCATCGCCAGTTTGGCAGGCTTGCTGGCGTCAAAACGCTGACTGCTGCCTTGGGTGACCGAATTACCGCGCTTTGCTTGCCAATACTGCTCAAACAAGACGACGATAAACACCACACCGATTAACAAAGCCGCCAGTTGTGCTGCGGTGGTCAAGCTAAAAAAGCCAAACCATGCCTTATAAATAGCCGTGGTAAAAGTATCGACATTAAAGACTGACACAGCACCAAAATCTGCTAATGTTTCCATGCTGGCCAGCAATAGCCCGCCAATTATCCACGGCAGTGCTTGTGGTAATGCCAGTCGAAAAAACACCCGGCTGCGACTTAAGCCCAGCATCTGACCCGCTTCAATCGCCCGCCTGCCTTGCGATAAGAACGCTTGACGCGCTAGCAAATAGACATAAGGATAAAAGGCCAGCGACAATACCAAACCTGCTCCCCAGACATTGCGTACTGACGGAATCGCGGTACTGATACCTAAGTCGCGCAAACCCGTCTGCAGTGGCCCACTAAAATCGACGATACCGATGGTGACAAATGCCAATACATAGGCAGGTATCGCGAGCGGTAACATCAGCGCCCACGAAAAAAACCGCTGTCCAGGGAAGCGGTACATGCTGGTCACCCAAGCAAGTGTGGTACCGACCGTGCCAGAAATAACCGTTACCATCAACAATAAAATAGCGGTATTTTTGAGCACTTGTGGTAGCACATAATCTTTCATATGCGTCCAGATATCAGCGACTGGCTGTGTCCACGATAGCAGTACAACCAAAATCGGCACCAGCATAAACAACGAAATCAGCCCTAAGACTGATTTTGAGATAATACGCTTGCGGACGGTATGATCTTGACTGACAGTCTGATTGTCAATGACACTGCCATTAACATTATTATTGTCTGGGTCATTTTGACTAACAGACGCATCTGGCGTTGTGATCATATCATTATTACCGTGTCGTACGCATAGAGACCTTACGAGGTGATACCAAACTCAAAAAATACGACTGGTTCTAAGTGTCACTATTATTTTGAGAATGGTATGATTGGCAGTGCTCTATTTATAACCAGCTTTGTCCATCATTTGAATCGCTTGGGTTTGTAGCTCGCCAAATTTCTGTACATTGATATCGTCTTTTTTGAATTCACCCCATGATCTGAGTAACTCTGACTCATCGATACCTTCTTTGACAGGGAATTCTTTGTCAGCACTGGCATATAAACCTTGTGCTTCATCAGAAGACAACCATTCCATCAATTTAAGTGCGCCATCTGGATTGTCCGAATCTGCTACCACACCCGCACCCGAAATATTTACGTGCGTACCAGTCGTACCTTGGTTGGCCCAAAATATCTTCACTGGGAAGTTAGGCTTTTCGTCGAGCAGGCGACCATAATAGTAACTGTTGGCTACACCCACTTCACATTGCCCAGCGGCAATGGCTTCTAACATACTGGTGTCATCACTGAATACGTCAGTGGCTAGGTTATCAACCCAACCACGGATGACCTCTTCGGTTTTTTCTTCGCCCAAGTGCTCCATCATACTGGCCACAAGCGACTGGTTATATACTTTTTTAGAGGTACGTAAACATAGCTTGCCCTTCCATTTTGGATCGGCCAAGTCTGCATAAGTGGATAATTGGTCGGCGCTAACCTTGCTTGGGTCATAAAAGATAGTACGTGCACGCAATGACAGACCAGTCCACTGACCTTTTGGATCACGATACTTTGCAGGAACGTTAGATTCTAATACCGTAGAAGCAACAGGTTGCAGTAACCCTTGCTCAGCGGCTTGCCATAAGTTGCCCGCATCAACTGTCAACAGCATATCAGCTGGGGTATTTTGACCTTCGGCTTGCAGACGCGCCATCAGCGGGCCTGTTTTGTCCGTGACTAAGTCAATCTTGACGCCTGTCTGCTCGGTATAGCGATCCAACAATGGCTTGATGAGCTGCTCGTTCCGTGAAGAATAAATAGTAACCGTTTGATCATCGGCATTTACATTATTATTAGCGGCACCATCATTGGCTACTGGTTGCTCAGTACCAGCTGCTGAAGTTTCTACCTCTGCACTGTCTTCAGTGGTAGATGAGTTACTACAACCAGCCAGCCCCAACATCATGCCAAATACGGCAACAGGCAAGGTAAGTTTAGAAGCAGTTAGTGTGGTGCTAATAGCGTTCAATGACATGGTTTTCCCCATAGTGATGCTACAAAAAAGTGCAACGAATCGTAAGATAAGATGTTATTAAAAATCGCTTGTTATTGGGATGAATAACATCATAATACCCGAAACCAACATACTAGTGGAAATGAGATTAATTATCAATACATTTATTTCACTCTGAAATGTACGTATTGTTTGGCTTAACGATACCTTTTTAAGAAAAATATTCTTGACCCTATCAGCCAAAATATCTATAACAAACTTGCTACTTATTTGACAGGTTATTATATAGGGCGTGTTTGATTCTTCGGCCACGGCACTAATAAAGACAGCGCAAAACTTATCCCAGTAGTACGGTGTTTGTTATTATAGTGAATCGATTATAGTAGCCATTTTACAATAGCCATTGACCTAAGAGGACGTTCACCGCCGCTTCTGTTCGCAAGATACGCGGGCCTATATGCACGGACTCACACCCTTGTGCGGCGAGCAGCTCTATCTCGTAATCAATCCAGCCGCCTTCAGCACCGATACAAACCAGACTGGGCAGCGCTAATAAATCCAGTTGTTGTAAATAGTCCTGTTGTTGTAAATACTGTGTAAATGACTGCTCACTATATGGGTGCGCCACGATAGCGCGATTGGTTATCAGACTAGCAAGCTCGTCTTCAACAAAAGGCTTAAAGCGTTTTGCTAACGTAATATTAGGCGCGAGCGTATCGACACCTTGTTGCAGCCCTTCTAATACGAATTCGTCAAGGCGCGCCAGCATCGGGCTTTGCCAATAGCTTTTTTGCGTACGGTAACTATTGATCAGGATGATATCGCGCACACCAAGTGCAGTCATATCCATTATCAAGCGTCGTAGTACTTTAGGACGCGGTAGTGCTAATATTACGGTTAAATCCAATTTGGGCGGCGGGGCAATTGTGAGCTGGACATCGCACAACTGAATTCGCTCATGGGTGACACCATCTATAATCGCAGTACCTAAATCACCACCCAGCTGACCGATTTTCAGCGTATCACCGACCGTTGCCTTAAGTACTTTATTGACATGATTGATTTGTGATAACTCATCAATATACGCGGTATCTGCCGAGAAGTTTTTAGTGGGCAATAATAGACAGTTCATAGCAGCTCTTGGTTTTAATGTTCATTGAAATCTTAGTCGAAATCTTCATTTAAAGCTTGGTTCGAGTATTGCTCAATGACATCTTCAATCATGGTAAATTGACGAGTCAATACAGCTTGCTGTTGTATTGTCATCTGCGCGCCCGCTTGCCCTGCTTTTTTCGCCCATTCAAGATGACTTAGCCAAGACATTAGCTGCTGATAAATAAGCGCGGTATCGTCCATTTTTACTTTTGCATCAAGGCTTTTTTCAGTCGGTTGAGCTGCTTTGGTCGATTGATACTCTTCCGTTGATTTATAACTGTCATTATGCGGCTGATATAACGCACCGACCTCAGACAGTTTATCGACCACGCTTTGACAAGACTGCGTATGAAGCCCCATTATGACAGGCGTTGCCACACTTGCCGGCTCAACGGGATTATGGCCACCAATATCGACTAACGAGCCACCGACTAGCGCCACATCTGCAAGCTTATACCAAGTCATCAGCTCACCCATACTATCCGCCAAATAGACTTGTGTGGCGGCAGCAATCGACTCTTCTGCACTACGCCGTGCCATTTTTAACGCTGTGTCTTGAATAAGTGCGGCGACTTCATCAAAACGTTCAGGATGTCTCGGTACGATAATCAGCAGCGTGTCAGCGAGCGCTGAATGAGACAGTAGTTGCTGCTGTAATGACAGCGCTATTTCTTCTTCGCCGCTGTGCGTGCTGGCTGCCACCCAAATCGGTCGACCCTCTATTCCTAGGTTTCTGACCATACCGCTATTGTGCTTTTGCATAGCAGTAGACTGGCTATCATTATTGTTTTCAATAACAGTTTCTTTATCGGTAAGCTTAGGGGTATTAATCACCCATTTTAGCGAACCTGCCACGCGTATTTTTGCGCTATTCGCACCCAATTGTCGAAAGCGTTTAGCAGACTCATTGTCCTGCGCAATAATTAAACTCAAGTTTTTCATCATACTGGCGCTGACGGCAGCAATTTTTTGATAACTCTTAAAGGAAGACGCAGACAGCCGACCATTGACCAAGATACTGGGAATACGATGCTCAGATAACTTGGTCAAGATGTTGGCCCATAGCTCTGTTTCTACAAACAAAGCGGCAATAGGCTGTACATGCGCTAAAAACCTCTCTATCACCGCGGGGCTATCGACAGGTACATAACTGTGACTCATCTGACCTTGTGCAATCGCATCAGCGAAACGACTGGCACCGCGAGCAAAACCCGTCTGTGTGGTATTGGTGAGCCATATTTTATAGCCATCAGCCAATAATTTATCCAACAGCGGCGCGACCGTATTGGTCTCACCCAATGACACCGCATGACACCAAATAATGCCCTTGTTAGCCTTCGCATTGCCCTCAGGACTAGCCGTAGACTTAACATTAGCCTGCTCCACATAATTACTATCAAGCGTTGGACATGGTGGATAGCTCTTACCAAAACGCTGCGCAACTTCCTGTTGATAGTTGGCGCGTTTATGTGAGCGCCGCCATACTTGCAATCGATATAACGGCTTAAGTAAGCTTATGGCAAACTGATAATAAAAAGGCGAATGATAAACAGCATGGCTTGGCAACGATGCTGGGTCCGTTGCTTTTGAATAACTATCAGATGGTGTATGAGAAGATGGCATGAATCAGCCCAGATTAGTAATGAATCAGATAATAGGAGAGTGGTGGTAAAAAACGCGCCAATTCTACCTTAATTTGGCACTCAACAATACGCTTTTACCGCGTATCTGTCATACATAAAATACTTTAGACGATAATAAATATCAACACCGCCACCACTACTATTGCAACGAATAATAACTGATAACGCTTGATGCTATGCTGCTCTTGTTTTTGAGTCGTCATCAATGCCTGCGCTTGCTGCCACTGCCTCACGACGCTAGCTGCTTCCGCGTGACCATTTTCTGCCGCTTGCTCTAGCCAGTACTGGCCATTGGCTATCTCTTGCGTCACGCCTACCCCTTGGTAATACATCTTACTTAGCAGACGCTGGGCGCGGCTGTCGTTTTTGCTCGCCGCTTGCTTGACCCATTCAACCCCCGATTCGGTTGCAGAATTTTTATCAACTGCAAGGCCCTCATCAAGTAGTTCGTACATCGCTAGACGCAACATAGCAGCGGTATTACCAACATTAGCCGCCTGTTGTAACTTTAATAATGCTTGCTTTTTTGCAGCCAAATGACTCTCTGAAAATAAGGTTTGCGCACGTGGCTTGGCTTGCTTGGCAATATACTGCTCAAATTGATCTAAAACTTTGCGGGCTTGCTGATACTCAGTTTGACCAGACGTCTGCGCCACTTCTACGTTATCCAACTCTAGCAACAATTGTGTGAAAATCTCTGGCGTAGGCGAGGTTTTTGCTAAAGGTTCTGAAGCTGGTGGCTTTGGTATCGGTTTTACTGATGGCGCACTTTCTGGTTTAGTACTTTCTAAGGGTGTCTGTACTGTAGATAGCTCAGGCTTATTTTGGTTATTTTGTTCGGATAAATCACTATCTATTGATACTTTATTAAGCAGATTTTTCTCTAATGGCTGGTAGTTATTATCCGTTTTGGCTGTTTTTAAATGAGCATTTGTATTTGTGCTTACACTAATATTTGTATCAGTCTCTCTTATCGCCTCTTGAGTGACTGCGGCGACTGGCATAGCTGTAGTAGCCACTTGGTCACTATTCGAATTTGGTAACCTTGAGATAACGGCTTGATACAAACCGCTGGCCACTTGACCACCTTGTACCGATTCAAACTGCCGATCGATATGACCAAATAGACGCAACCCTATCGGCTCTAACGCAAAAAACAGCGAGGTAACGTCAGTATCAATATTGGTATCATTATCAGTAATACCGCGGTAAACGACCGCCATATGCTGATAAAAATCATCCGCCGTCAGTGGCAATGCAGGATAACGCTTCCCTAGCTCAAACTGCCCAAACCAATGCGGGACATGTTGCCACTGCTGTGCCAATACTCGTCCTGCATAAAAGGCCAAAAACACCATAAAATTGCGATAATGCTCATCTGTTAATAGCGCTGCTTCATTCCATATGCCTGCCTTTACCATATCACGGCGTATCTGCGTTAATAAGATATCGATGCGCTGCAAGCTCGTCAGCGACTCATCCAATTGGCAATGGCGCAATTCAGTTTCATAAGCAATGCCACCTGCGATAGCACGATCAGCTGTGAAATCTTGCCAATAGCCTGCTGCAACATAATCAAGGGGCGTTAAGGGAGGTGCAGACATAAGGCAAATCTATCCTTCAAAAAATAAGTCGTTAATAGAGCTACAGAGCAAATCAAAAAACTAATACCGTTCGAGTAGTTTACCTTAACCTAAAATCTAAAGCGCTACAATAACGGACTAAATAAGCGCACCACGTTATCAAATAATCGCTCTGTCTTTTGTCGTTGCTGCCATTCTTCTAAAGTTAAGAAACGACAGCTCTGTAAATACGACTCTTGACACTCCGCAACCTGCGCCACCATTTCTGGGGTATAAATGGCTAAACTGACCTCCATATTCAAATAAAAGCTGCGCATGTCAATATTAACCGTACCAAATAAGCAATAATCATCGTCAATGACCACCGTTTTGGCATGTAACAGACCGCCTTTAAATAAGGCAATAGTCACGCCAGCCTCTAGCAGCTCTTGATAATAGGCTTGCGAGGCATGCTGAACTAAAAAGGAATCGACCTTTTCTGGGATAATCAGTGTCACATCAACCCCACGTTTTGATGCGGTTACCAGCGCACCAGACAACGCCTCATCAGGTACAAAATATGGGGTCGTGATACGAATACGCTTATTCGCACGGTGTAAAACAGTCACTAAAGTATTATAAATCACATGCGCGGTCACTTGCGGTGCCGAAGGAATTAGCTGTGCAATCACTCCTTCCACTACGGGCATCTGCGGAATTACAGTCGACATCGCACCCGTACTAGGCGGCTCAAAAGCCTCTACATCCTCATCCAATACTTTTATTCGACTATTGATGTCATTAATCGTTGGATGGCGTACATACAATTTACGCGTATAGCTATTCACTCGCTGATGCAGCGCATCCAAGTTATCGCTATTTTCAGCGCCAATATCGGTGACCACTACTTTGGCCATCGCGGTTGTGATACTGATCTCGTTGTCGCTGACACTGCGTATCGCTACGTCAATCCACTCACCAACCGCTTTATCTTGCTTAAAGAACTTAGGGTCAACCAAGTTAAAACTGCCGATATAGCCAATGTATTCATCAATGACCACCATTTTGCGATGATTACGCAAATCAGACCGCTTAAATAAAGTCTTAAACAAGCCTACTGGTAGTGATTGATGTACGAAAACGCCAGAACGCTCTAACTTCTTATGTTCTGCACTATTAAAAAAGCTAAAACTACCGACACTATCAATAAGAATATGACATTCTACGCCGCGCTGTGCTGCTGCGATCAATGCTTCTATGACCTCTAAGACTTGTCCTTTTGGATAGATAATATAAAACTCCATCAAAATGGTACGTTGAGCAGCTTCAATATCATCAAGCAAGCGTTTAAAAATAATATTAGGGTGCGTCAATAGCTGCATGTCGTGGCCTGGAAACACCCCAAACCCTGTCCAGCGAGTCCCTATCTGACTCACACCGCGGTAATGCTCAGGCAGTAGTTCCTGACCTTTATCAAAAATCAAACGCTCGCGCTGTGCCATCTCATTCATCAGCAACCGTGCTTGATTCATGCGCTGACGGTAGCGGCGCCCAATCATCGGCTCACCGACCAACACATAAGCAATCAACCCAAATAAAGGTAAAGTGAACAAAATAGCTATCCACGCAATTGCCACGCCAACGTTTCGCTGCACCGAAACAATACGTAAGGTCAGCACAATCATCAGAATAATATGAAATATTAAACCCAACCCGGCAAAGTCAGTCCATGACCATGCCGCCATTTGCTGCTCAGTAGTAGATAAAGCTTCTATGTTCGCCTCCAACAATCAGTACCACCAAATATTCTTAGCTCAGTATAGTAGCTTTTAGCCACCATACAATAGGTAACAGCAATAAGTATATTCACAGCAACACTGATAAAAGTCTGACTCTAGTTACTATGGATAAAGGAGTTTGAGAAGTATTTATAATTATTTTCTCATATTATGAAAATACTGTTTGACAGCCATGTGTAAATGTATATAATACACACCCACAGCAAGGGGACTTAGTTAAGTTCTACTTTGTTGAAAGTTAGTTTGAAGGGTGACAGCTTTAGACGTTATGACTTTTAAGAAGCTTTGATAGCCTAATTTAGGTTTAAAGTTTTTAGAAAATTCCCTTTAAGGAATTTTCTCTTGTGGATAAATACCTATGTCATGTAGGTGCTGAGTTTTTAGAATTTACGAAAATGTAAATTCTCTTGCGCTCGGACGAAGGACTGCTTCGTATATCCTCGCTCAGGGTGATTAGCTCAGTTGGTAGAGCGTCTGCCTTACACGCAGAATGTCGGCGGTTCGAATCCGTCATCACCCACCACTCTTTTAGCGAGTGCGCCTTTTTATAGAGGTGAAATGCTAAAGACGACCTAAGCAGCGGTAGTTCAGTTGGTTAGAATACCGGCCTGTCACGCCGGGGGTCGCGGGTTCGAGTCCCGTCCGCTGCGCCATATTTAAAACTTAGTTTTAATACAAAAGTTTCAACCTCAAGCATTAAATTGTTTGAGGTTTTTTTGTGTCTGTATTTTCTCTTAAAGCCTTTATTTATAAGGGTTGGGTGTTTCACCTATGTTGATCTTTACGAAACGGTATACTCTTTAACAATGCATGAGTTATAAATTTTCGCGCATACGCTCTATCTTTTGAAAATCGGTGACCAAGTACTCAGTGACCAAACGGTGACAATTTTGTGACCAAGATTGTAAAAAGTCGGTTGTGGTAACTGATCTCTATAATTTATGTTTACTGACAAATTCAGTAGCTTACAACCTCAATCTTAAACTAAGCTTTAGAAAATATCGAAACCTTTCTACGCATTTTTCTATTGCGATATTATTAATTTCGTTTAAAACAGCACTACATAAAGCCTTAAACTAAGATTGGAATCCAACAAGGGTTACAACCTTAAAGTCATAACCCCTTCCTTGAACGAAAATCATAAAACGTGGTTACTATTAATTGAGCCGATCATTTACCAAAGTTACCCAGTAATCTACACCTATAGATAAGATGTCGTCGTTAAAATCGTAAAGTGGATTATGCAATGCCGTACCACCGCATTCACCCTCGCCATTACCAATCAAAATGTAGCAGCCGTCAATCTCACGTAACATAAATGAGAAATCCTCACTAATTGTGTATCGTTCACAGTTACCATTTACGTTATCAGCGCCAACCACTTTTTGAGCGGCGCTCACTGCATGAGTAGTCTCAACTGGAGCATTGATTGTAGATAAGCAGGTACTAGCAAAGTGATACTCATAATCGACTCCTGCCGACATACATTGACCTGATACAATACGTTCAATTGCTTTTTCAATTTTTCCCAATGCTGAATCGGTAAAGCTACGCGTGTCTCCAGTGATAGTTACTTGTGAAGGAATGACGTTCACAGTCCCATTGGTCTCAAAGTTGGTCACTGAAATGATAGCTGTTTCATCTATAGCACTTAAGTTACGTGAGACGATGGTTTGTAATGCAGTCACCACTTGTGCACCAACGACGATCGGATCTGTACCCATATGTGGTAATGCAGCATGACCACCAGTGGCATTGATGACGATTTTGAAACTGCTTTCACTGGCCATCAAAGAGTTTGGTCGAGTTATAAACTGTCCTGCTGGAACACCAGGTATATTATGCATACCATAGATTGCATCCATCTGCCAGCGAGTAAATAGTCCATCGGCAATCATCGCCTTTGCCCCTGTACCACGTTCTTCGTCAGGCTGAAAAATAAAATATATGATACCATCAAAGCTTTTATTCTCTGACAATACTTTAGCAGCACCAAGTAGCATGGCGGTATGACCATCATGTCCACAAGCATGCATAACACCATTATTCTTTGAAACATGGCTAAAAGTGTTTTGCTCATGTATTTGCAGCGCGTCCATATCGGCACGTAAACCAACAGAGCGTGTACTAGCGCCATTTTTTAAAATACCAACCACGCCCGTACCGCCAATATCGCGATGTACTTCTAGTCCAAAAGCCTCTAGCTTGTTTGCGACAAATTCTGAAGTTTTGAACTCTTTAGTACTCAGTTCAGGATA
>NZ_JBQSXN010000018.1:0-44665 GCF_052378235.1 Psychrobacter sp. AOP3-A1-26 | reverse complement strand
ATAAGATAGATTATTACAGTACCGATGGCGACCTTGTAAAGTCATATTTAACAGAAACTATTGAGCTGCCCGCCATGGCGACGTTAAATTATATCGTCGAAAAAGAAGAGGATAAAGGGGGCTCTGGGGCAAAGTTTATCATTGAAGTCGAAGGGGTAGATGAAACCGTCAAGCCCGTCATCGAGGCGGTAATGATTGGTAATTTTAGCAATAAAGGCTTTGCTTTTAGTACGCAGGGTACGCCGGTTTTGTAGTGAAGGTTGTTTATGCTTTATTAATATGGATAATCCAAATTTAGGAGAGTTGCCATGTTAGATTTTACCCAAGGCTCATCTTTAGCAACTATTAAAACAGTACTATTTACTACTGTATTGCTCGGTACGGCGCAACTGCTGGCAGGCTGTGACTCGCAGCCTGCAAATTCAAATGAAAATGATAATGCCACGGCGCAAACGGATAATATAGATAAAAATACGGCTGAGAAAGATAATGCGTCTATCAATTCTAGTTCTATAAATCCTGCTAATGCGGATAAAGCACGGAATAACGAAGCAGAAAAGTTATCTAATGATAAAACCGTCAATCCATCAGGCTACCAAAAGCTAAGCTTTGGGCAGATTATTACCCCTGAATTACTAAATGAGCTAGGACTGACCAAAGAAAAAACTGACAACGAGCAATGCTATTACGTCAGTAATCCAGCACTGAACTATGTGGATAAAGAGTACGGTAAACGCGCCTCTTTGCTCTATCAAATCATCGATAACAAAGTTGCTCTTATTGCTATTCAGGCTCCAAACATACCCTTTTATACAGACATCCATGTTGGTGATTCAGTGACAAAGGTGATGAAAGCGCATAATAACGAGCTGACTTATGAAGTCGATAAGTATGCGGTTGATGGTGACTACTATAGCCTGATTGCTAACGTTAACTTTAAATTGATAGAAGAGCCCCAACTCGGAGAAACATTAAAAGCCGAAAACATCAAGCTGAATAATCAAGAAGACAAGTTGCCCATACAGATTGAATATCATATCAAGGGTGGTCAAAAGCTTAATAATTATAGAATTAACTCAACAGAGTGGACGGCAGACAAGCAAAGTTTATTAAAGGGAGAGGTCGAAAGTATTGATATTGGGTTACCAGATGCTATCTATTTGGTCGAAGGTTGCTCTTAAGACGTAAATATAAATAACGTAGCGCTTTATATGCTTAGATTAACATATCAAAAACAGCATGGTTTTTTAAAGATTATTATCTAAAAATTTGTCATCAAGTTGTCATGGAGTTTCAGTAGACTCAAACATAAATCGTATTTTGGTCGTTACAACGATAACGCCGCGATATTTTTTATGCCAACTCAGCCTACTAAATCCAGCCTAACAAGGTGACTGAACATGACCTCATTGAATAACAAGCAAACGCTTGCGCACGAAGTTGTTGAAGACTCTAACCCGACTGATAATATTGACTTTCAAACCATTATCAATCGCCGTATGAATCGCCGCAGTATCCTCAAAGGTGGCACAGGGTTGACGGCGGCGGCGTTTTTTGGCGCACTACCTTTGGTCGGCTGTAGCGACGATAATGATAGCAACTTGCCTGTTAAACCCAGCGACGATAACAGTGCCGCTATTCCTGCGCAAGGTAACTTAAAACGTCCTGAAACTTTGAAGTTTACAGCCGTACCGCATTCAAAAGCTGACACCATGAGCGTGGCAGCAGGTTATAAAGCCGAGATGATATTACCACTAGGCATGCCGCTGATATCTGGTATCGATGATTGGAAAGACAATCGTGAGCAGTCCGCTGAGTCGTTTGAGTGGCGTATGGGTGACAACCATGATGGCATGTGGTTTTTTGGCAAAAACGGCAATGCGTACGATGCCAAAGCGTCAGAGAATGGTCTACTGGTGATGAATCATGAGTATGTAAACAGTAGTGAGCTTAGCCCATTTGGTTATCATGTCATTCAAGATAGTAGCGCTGCGGCAATTTTTCAAAACCGTCGCCTCGCAAGCGACGTGCGCCGTGAGGTCAACTGTCATGGGGTCGCTGTGGTTGAGATGCGCCGCCGCGCTGATGGTATGGGTTATGAGATGGTACCCAATTCGAAATACAATCGCCGCATTACCAGCAGTACGACTGCCCAATTAACAGGTCCTGTTGCAGGATCTGATTTGGTTAAGACCAAGTTTGATCCGACAGGGTTTCAAACTCGCGGCATTAATAATAACTGCGGTGCTGGACTATCACCTTGGGGCACTTATCTGACCACAGAAGAGAACTTTTTAGGGGTTTTTGCCCGCGGGCAAGATGCCAATCAATTGAGCACTGGACACAACTACGGTCGTGAACGCTACGGGGCAACGGAGAATTTCCCAGGCTTTGAATATTTGTGGCATACACCTGACGCCAAAGATGCTGCAATCCCTGACGAGTTTTCACGTTGGGATATGACCGCCGTCGGTGCCAGCGCTGCTGATGACTACCGTCATGCATTCAATACCTTTGGTTATATCACCGAGATTGACCCTTTTGACCAACATTCTATACCGCAAAAACGCACGGCATTGGGTCGTTTTGCTCATGAAAACTGTGCCTATGCGCCTGTTGAACAAGGTAAACCCGTGGTCTTTTATATGGGTGACGATGCCCGCGGCGAATATATTTATAAATTCGTCTCAAAAGCCACGTGGTCAAATGCTGATATCGGCGGCGGCTTAAAAGCGGGCAATAAATATTTGGACGATGGCACGCTATATGTTGCTATTTTTAATGAAGATGGCAGCGGGGCGTGGAAAGCACTTGTCCATGGTCAAAATGGATTGGATGCCTCTAATACTGTCTTGCCGTTTCATGGACAAGATGAGGTATTGGTCTTTGCTCGTGCCGCTGCTGATGTCGTTGGGGCGACTAAGATGGATCGACCTGAATGGGTATCGGTCAGCCCGATAACGGGTGAGGTATATGTGACCTTGACCAATAATAAATATCGCGGCGTAAGTGATGATCAACCGCTCTCAGCGTCGAATCCACGCAGCTATCAAGTTGGCGGCAAAGCGCGCGGTAATGACAATGGTCATATCATTCGCTGGGCAGAAGCAGGTGGCAATCATGCGGCAACAAGTTTTGAGTGGGATATCTACCTGTTTGCCTCGCCAAGTGATTTATCAGCGGAGAACTTATCACAGCTAAATGACAACAACGATTTATCGTCGCCAGACGGACTGTATTTTGATCCGCGCGGGGTGTTATGGATTCAGACAGATGATGGCGCTTATACGGATACCAGCAGTTGTATGTTGCTTGCGGCACTACCGGGCAAAGTCAGTGATGGTTCGCTTATGACCACTTCAGCAGGGCAGCAAACCCGAGTCGGCATGCCTGCCAGCAATGACAATATCAAACGCTTTTTCGTCGGTCCTGAGGGTTGTGAGGTGACTGGTATCACCATGACACCAGACTTTAAAACCCTCTTTATTAATATTCAACATCCAGGCAATAGCTGGGGCGCCGTCGCGGGTGGCAGTACCCCGCGCTCAGCGACGGTCATGATTACGCGTGAAGATGGCGATGTGATATTGGCTGAGTCATTTGATACCGCAACCACTTAAAACAAACCAGTAGCACTTAACAGTAGTAGCACTTAAGAATCCTCTTAATCTTCAACAAAAAAACCAATATGCTTGATATTCTTTTCTCTGTTTATGGAGAATAAAGAGGCAAGTATATTGGTTATTGTGTTTTTAAACGACGGTTTTAAGAATATATTATGCGTTCAGTTATTACTTTGCTTAGGTATGCCACTGACCTTGAACCATAATACCTGCAATAGGATTTAGCCCCATTTGATAAGCTAGGTCAGCAGGGCGCGCGATGTCCCATAATGCCAAATCAGCATCGTAACCCACTTCTATTTTACCTTTGTTGGCGAGACCTAACGCTTGTGCCGCATGAACCGTTGCGCCTGCCAACACTTCTTCAGGGGTTAAGTAAAATAGTGTACAGCCCATATTCATCGCTAATAACAGCGATGTGAGTGGCGAAGTGCCGGGGTTGCAATCGGTTGAAACGGCAATCGGAACTTGGTGTTTACGCAATGCTTCAATCGGTGGCAACTTAGTATCACGCAGGGTATAAAAAGCACCCGGCAATAGCACGGCTACCGTGTTACTTGCAGCCATTTTTTTAATATCGTCTTCTACTAAGTGCTCAAGATGGTCGCTTGATAATCCTTGGTATGCTGCTACCAAAGCGCTAGCGCCTATGTTTGATAACTGTTCGGAATGTAACTTAACTGGCAAGTCTAACGAACGAGCGACTTCAAAGACGCGCTTAATCTGCTCAGCAGTAAAGGCAATTTTTTCACAGAAACCATCGACCGCATCGACCAAGCCCTCGCTATGCAAGATTGGTAACCACTGGCAAACTTGCTCAATATAGTCATCGGCATTGTCTTTATACTCTGATGGTAGCGCATGGGCGGCCAAATAAGTGGTGCTGACATGAATGTTGTGTTTATCACCGAGAGCGCGGGCGACTTTTAGCATTTTGCGCTCAGTGTCTAAGTCCAGTCCATACCCAGATTTGATTTCGACACTGGTCACGCCTTCTTTGATGAGCGCGAGCAGACGTTTTTCACTTTGCGCAAACAATTCTTCCTCATTCGCTGCGCGGGTGGCGCTAACGGTTGAGACAATGCCGCCACCTTGTGCCGCGATATCTTGATAGCTGGCACCTTGCAATCGCGCTTCGAACTCGTTGCTGCGGTTACCGCCATAAACGATATGGGTATGGCAATCGATGAGTCCGGGCGTGACCCAGTTGCTATTAACGTCTTTGATTTGATCGCTTTTATAATGAGTAAGATGCGGCTTTATTTGCTCATGCGTACCAACCCATGCAATTTTGCCGTCTTTGATACCGATAGCAGCGTTTCCTAATTGACCATAAGGCGTGCTTTCATTCTGATTGTTGTTTTGATCATTGCTTTGATTGGCGCTATAAATATCAAACCCGTATAGCGCTGAAAAGGTGGCGAGATTGGCATTGATGATGATGTGGTCAAATGCTGTAAGGGTAGAATCATTTATAGGCTTTTGATTTGTAGGATTTATTGTATTAGTCATGATGTGCTCCTGCTTATTTTGAAGCTAGTGCGTTTCTGTGATGAGTAAATGCTGCTCGATAATAGTCGCCAAGAGGCGAGCGGCGACTTTACAGCTGCGCGCATCAATATCAAAGGTCGGGTTAATCTCGGCAATATCAGCCATCTTTACTTTGCCTGATGCCATGATACGTTTGACCGCGCGCTCAACGAATGCCAAGTTAATACCATAGGCGGCGGGCGCACTGACACCAGGAACGACGCTCGATGGCAAGCAATCCATATCAATAGTTAAGTAGACCACACCAACTTCGTTGATAAAGGTCTCTATTTGAGTAGCAATTTTTTTCCACTTCTTATTGGTGCAATCTTCGTCACTGATAATATGTACGCCTAACTGCTCAGCACGGTCAAAGAGCGCGGCAGTATTTGAAAACCGACTGACGCCAATACAGCAATAGTGAAATGGCTGACCTTGTTTATCAAGGTGCTCGGCAATCTGGCGAAATGGCGTACCAGACGTGGCGACATCAGATTGACGAATATCTAGATGCGCATCAAAGTTAATCACCCCGATGGTAGGCATTGTGCTTGCATCATTTTCAACATTGCTTTTGACATGGTTTTCGATATTGCTAACGTCATTAGTAGACTTATAGGTTTCTGATGACAGCGCCTGCCACAATCCTAAAAAACTGCCATAAGCAATGGCATGACCACCACCAAGCCCGATAGGTAGACCGCCTTGCTGGATAATATCACTTATCTTCTCGGCATATTTTACTTGGGCTTGCTCCAGGGTACGCTCGGCAAAATCATCATTATCATGACAATGGATATCGCCAGCATCACCCAGCAGGGTTGGTAATTGACCATCAAAGCGTTGTTGTAACTCAGCGATGACCGGCAGCGCCGCAAATGCCTGACGAATCAAGGGCGGCGCAGCTCGTGCACCCACGCGTCCTTGATTACGTCTGACGCCTTGGTCACAAGCGAACCCAACCAGTCCAATGCGCTGGCCGTTTTGCTGACTGGTGCTATCAAAGGCATAAGGCTTCACTATTTGATGCCAGTAGCGGGCGCGCGCAGACTCAAACGGCTCTGCACGTCCTGTCCACCGACTCATATCAGCTGCAGTGTGGCTAACGGCTATTGTCATTGTAGACCTCCTTTCATAATATAAAACCTGACTCTCAATTTAGTATGGTCTACACCAATAAAATTAGATAATTGAGAGTGGATTTTAAATATATAAAACTTTCCTATTTAGACTCGTACCAATCGCTACGCAGTGATTGCCAATATTCGGTGAGCGTACCATCTAATACCAGTTGCTTTGCTGCTTCAATATCAGGCGCTAGGTAGCGATCTTTATCATAAAAAGTGACTTGCTCGCGTAGTTTCTGATGCGCTGTCTGTAACGACTCTGAGGTATCTAGTCCACAGTAAAAATCGATACCTTGACCAGCAGCCAAGAGCTCAATGCCGATAATGGTGGCGGTATTTTGCGCCATCTCATATAGGCGTCGCGCACAATAAGTGGCCATCGATACATGGTCTTCTTGGTTGGCAGAGGTTGGAATACTATCGACACTGCCTGGATGGGCGATAGACTTGTTCTCTGAAGCCAGAGCCGCTGCCGTCACATGAGCAATCATAAAGCCTGAGTTTACCCCCGCATTATCAACTAAGAATGGTGGTAAGCCACCTGACAAGGTTGCATCAATCAATAAAGCCACACGGCGCTCAGACATAGAACCAATCTCAGCAATCGCCAAGGCTAAAATATCTGCGGCAAAGGCAACTGGCTCAGCATGGAAGTTACCACCTGAGATAGCAACAGGACCATCATCGTTGTTAAAAATAAGTGGGTTATCAGTTACCGCGTTAGATTCAATTAATAAAGTCTTGCCTGCTTGGTTGATGATATCAAGGCAAGCGCCCATGACTTGTGGCTGGCAACGCAAGCAATAAGGGTCTTGTACTCTATCGTCTTGCTCGCCATCATGGGAGGCACGGATAGCACTGCCTTTAATCAGCTGACGATGCGCTTTGGCAATTTCAATTTGACCATGATGACCACGCACTTCATGAATACGTGCGTCAAATGGGGCATCTGAGCCTTTGGCGGCATCAATAGACATGGAGCCGACGATGGTGGCTGTCTCAAGTAAATCTTGTGCTAAGAAATAACCACGCAATGCCAATGCGGTTGAGACCTGCGTACCGTTAATAAGGGCAAGACCTTCTTTGGCTGCTAGGGTAATGGGCTCAAGACCATGCTGCGCTAACGCATCAGCAGCAGGTACTTTTTTGCCGCCAACATAGACATCGCCTTCGCCCATCATAGCCAGTGTCATATGCGATAAAGGTGCTAAGTCACCAGAGGCGCCAACGGAGCCTTTAGCCGGAATGTTTGGGGTAATTTGATTGTTAATCAAACCGAGTAGGCTATCGACCACGACGCGGCGGACGCCAGAGACGCCTTGCGCGAGGCTTGCAACTTTCATCACCATAATTAGCCGAACTACATTGTCTGGCAGCGCCTCGCCAGTACCCACTGAGTGAGAAACGATAAGGTTACGCTGGAGTAGCTCAAGCTGATCATCACTGATACGGGTTTTTGCCAACAGACCAAAACCGGTATTGATACCATAAGCGCTCTTATCACGGCGGATAATCGTTTGTACATCTTCATGCGAGGCATCTATCGCTTCATAAGCGCTTTCAGGTAGTGTCAGTATGACAGGTCGCTCATAAATATCGCGCAACATCTCGAAGCTTAATTGGCGCGGGTGTAGGGTTAGTTTTTTGATAGTGGTCATGCGAGTTATCCTAGTTATTTATTTTTATAGTGTAAAAGTGGTTTGTTCTATTTAATCATCGGTAGCTTTAAGCCATAATCTTTGGCAGTTTTAATCGCTAGCTCGTAGCCTGCATCTGCATGACGCATAACGCCAGAACCACAATCATTGACTAATACTCGTGCCAAGCGTTTGGCTGCCGCATCAGTACCATCAGCGACGATGACCATGCCTGAGTGCTGTGAGTACCCCATACCTACGCCACCGCCATGATGCAATGATACCCAAGTGGCACCGCCTGCGACATTGAGCATGCCGTTCAATAGTGCCCAATCTGACACCGCATCTGAGCCATCTTTCATACTTTCTGTTTCGCGGTTCGGGCTGGCAACAGAGCCAGTATCCAAATGGTCACGACCGATAACGATAGGACCTTTTAATTCACCGTTTTTGACCATCTGATTAAAAGCAAGACCTGCTTTGTCACGTTCACCAAGACCTAACCAGCAGATACGTGCTGGCAAACCTTGAAACTGAATGCGCTCTTTTGCCATGTCTAACCAGCGATGAATATGCTGATTTTCAGGGAACAGCTCTTTAATCTTTTGATCGGTTTTGTAGATATCTTCTGGATCGCCTGATAATGCTACCCAGCGGAATGGCCCTTTACCTTGGCAAAACAGCGGACGAATATAGGCGGGCACAAAACCCGGGAAATTAAAGGCATTTTTTACCCCTTCATCAAAGGCAACTTGACGAATGTTATTGCCATAATCAGTCGTTGGAATGTCCATTGCTTGCAAGTCTAGCATCGCCTGTACGTGTACGGCACAAGACGCGGCGGCATCTTTGGTTAATGCCTCATGTTGCTCTGGATTTTCTTGTGCCGCTTTCCACTCTTCAACTGTCCAACCACTTGGCAGATAGCCATTGATTAAATCATGAGCTGAGGTTTGGTCAGTGACCAAGTCAGGTTTTATCTCGCCTGCATTGGCACGCTTGACCATCTCAGGCAAGATGTCTGCGGCATTGCCAAGTAGGGCGATAGAAACCGCTTCACCCGCGTCCGTATGTTGTTTAATAAGCTCATAAGCGTGGTCAAGATTGTCAGCTTGTTTATCGACGTAACCCGTACGCAAACGGAAATCAATACTAGACTGCTGGCACTCGATGTTTAGAGAGGTCGCGCCAGCAAAGGTCGCGGCTAATGGCTGAGCACCACCCATACCGCCAAGACCAGCGGTCAAAATCCAACGTCCTGCCCAGCTGCCATCATAATGCTGACGACCAGCTTCGACAAAAGTCTCATAAGTGCCTTGGACGATGCCTTGAGTGCCGATATAAATCCAGCTTCCGGCAGTCATTTGTCCATACATAAATAAGTCTTTGCGATCAAGCTCATTGAAATGCTCCCACGTTGCCCAACGCGGGACAAGATTGGAGTTGGCAATTAATACGCGCGGCGCATTTTCATGAGTTTGAAAGACGCCAACAGGCTTACCAGATTGCACTAATAGTGTCTCATCGTCTTCTAATTCTTTGAGTGACGCGAGGATTTGATCATAGCTTTCCCAGTTACGGGCTGCGCGTCCGATACCGCCATACACAACCAAGCTTTTTGGGTTTTCAGCGACGTCAGGGTGTAAGTTGTTTTGTAGCATGCGATAAGGGGCTTCGGTCAGCCAACTTTTGCAGTTTAATGTACTGCCAGTAGGTGCAGCGATATTGCGACTTTCGTCACGGCGGGTGAATTTATTATTGTTGCTTGTGGCGTTTCTGCTCAATCCATTATCGGTAGTCATACTCAAATCCTTGTGATTGTTTATACAATTTACTAGTTGCCGTTTGTTGGCAACATTATTTGGTGGTATTATTAATTTGTATATACAAATTATCAAAGATAGTTTTTTCATGCAAGCATTTTTTTATCAGCAGCTAAATTATTTATAAGACTGATTTATTCGATTGGCTGCTCTCATGGTGATTATGATAATTGTCATGATATTATGTCAGCACTTGCATAGTTGTATTCGGTGGTTAAAGGTAAGCATGACAAAGGTGAAGCGTGATATGACAAAAACAGTTCCAGCCTATCAGCGGATTAAAAACGCAATCTTAGATAATATTCATTCTGGAAAATGGCAGGCGGGCGCAGCTATCTCCACCGAAATGGCGCTGGCAGAAGAGTTTAGCGTCTCGCGAATGACAGTAAACCGCGCCCTAAAAGAACTAAGCGAGGAGCGAGTATTAGAGCGTCGGCAAGGGTCGGGGACATTTGTCGCACAGCAGCAGTTTAATCATACCTTCGTAGAAGTGCGCAATATTGCTCAAGATTTGAAATCGGCCAATCGCGATTATCAGGCACAAGTGGTCAGTAAACGCGCTATTACTGCAAGCATGTTAGACGATGATATGCGCCGTAAATTTGGTATTGATGAAGCGGTTATACCTTCTAATTCTAAGGGTGATGATTCAAAGGACACTGATAACAATACTAATAGCGCTGTAGCAGCGATTTTATATGAAGTAAAAATCATCCATTTTGCGGATGGTCAGCCGATACAGTTTGAAGAGCGCTGGGTCGATGCGGCAAAAGTGCCAGAATTTATTGAGCAAGATTTTAGTGTGGTCAATACCAGTGATTATCTCATTGCTAAGAGTCCGCTTGAGCGTGGTAGCTACACCATTCGAGCATTAGCAGCGCCCGATGGGATTGCTGATGCACTACAGATTGCCCCTCAGTCACCGACGTTAGTATTGTGTCGTCAGACTTATTCGGCTGGTCAAGTATTAACCTTTGTGAAGATGTGGCATGCAGGCGATCGATACCAGTTCTCGGGAGAGTTATAGTTTTTATTGAGGTTGTCCTATTGCTTTTTGCTCATTTCAGATAATAAGTCGAGTTGTATTTCTTGTATCTCAGCGAGTCTATCCCATTGATGCATTAAAAGATGATCCAATTTTTCATGCAAGTGTTGGATTTCAAGCTCAGCTTTTAAGTTAATTTGATAGTCATTTTCTGAACGTAACCGGTCTTTGGTTTCTTGCCTGTTTTGGCTCATCATAATCACAGGTGCTTGAATGGCAGCGATACAGGATAATATTAAATTCAATAGAATAAACGGGTAGGGATCAGCAGGACGGGTGACCATCACCACAGTATTGACGATGATCCAAATGGCTAGAAAAATAGCAAAACAGATGAGAAATGACCAACTACCACCAAAGGTTGCAATTTTATCTGCCAATCGTTCACCGAAAGTCCATTTTTGCTCTAGAGTCTTATCAATATTTTTGGTGATGAGTTCATGCTGTTGCATGCTTTTAATTAGTTCAGATTCAAGAACGGTCACCTCGCCTTTTTCAGACGTTAGCGATGAGTGCACATACTGCATTCGATACTTACTTAAATCTGTTTGGCAAATATAATCTGTAGGTAAGCATTCAGGGAAATCATGTAAAATCTCTTCTGTAATTGCCTGTCGTATGGTCCCTATAGGGGTAAGGGCTTTTATAGGATAATTTTGCCCACAGACAATACAGTGATAAACGCCACTTTTTTTATTCATCGCCATATTCCTTTAATGAAGCTGTTTTTACAATAAAACCATTTTTTATAATAAAATTATTCACTAGGGTCTGCACCCGGCGGGAAGTCATGACGCAGCTGCGCGACATTGGCAGCAGTCACTTTATCTGTAAAACCATTTAAATCACTGTGTACATATTGAGTGACCGCTGCGATTTGCTCATCATTCATCATGCTATGAAATGAGGGCATACCGCGCAAGCCATTGATGACGACGCTAATAATGTAGTATTTAGACTGCATTTTGCTGTTGTTCGAGAGTGGCGGATAGTAACCCGCTCCTTGTGCGCCTTCGCCTTTAGACATATGACAGCCTGCGCAAGAGTCGTCGTAAAGTTTTTTGCCATCATTACTAAAAAACCCCGTTTTACCTTGTGCGCTGCCTTCAAATTTGGTCAGCCACTTTTGCAAATTTGTATCATTACTCATCTTTGCTATCGAGCTGACATCGACAATATTCATGGGCGGGCGAGTAAGCTCTTCTTTGGACATATAAACCGCGCCCCAAGCGCCATTATTACGGCTGGCCTGATTGTCAAAACTGTCATCCAAGACCATCGCCGTTGCTTGCAGGCTAGCAATGGTAGGAGCGCTGGTTTTAGTATATTGACTACAGCCTGATATAAAAGCCGTGCCACTTATTATTAATATAACCGGCAAGTGAGATGACTTATATAAGTTTAAATGCTTTGATTTTACTTTTATCATGCCTGCTTACCTTAATTTTATACTGACTAAATACTGTCTGCTAACCAATGATTTTAAAAGTTGTTTATTAAACTAGCCTAGTTTTTTAGCTTTTTGATGTAAGCGTTTGGCGGCATCTAGACCCGAGAGTATGGCGCCTTCTTGCCAAGCAGGAATGTGCGAGCAGTGTTCGCCTGCTAATACAATTCGGTGGTCGATGGCACATAACGTATCGTAGTATTGCTCGCGGCTTGACTCACTCCAAAGCCCATAGCAGCCAAGTGACCAAGGGATACGATGCCAAGCGACTGAGGTACCTGAGCGAAACTCTTTGGTATATTGCGGATGAATGCGTTTGCCATATTCTAATGCCGCGTTGATGCGCTCTTTTGGCGTTAAGGAGTTAAACTTATAAGACGCTTCGCCAAAGCCATAAGCGCCAAGTAACACGCCCGACCCTGAGGTAAATAAATCTTGGGAAGGATAAGAGATTTGGGTAATCGGCAGATCAGTATAAGTGATGCCGCCATAAATCCATTCGTCCTCCTCCCAAAAGCGCCGTTTAAACTCAAGCCCGACTTTAAAGGAGCTATCGTAAGGGACAGCCGCCATCGCTTGCTTCATCGGCTCTGACACATTGATATTAATTTGCGTCAATACCGATAACGGAATCGTGCAAATACACCAATCGGCGCGAATGCTTTTAGTGCTACCTTCAGAATTACTGCTTTTAGCGTTAGCTGTATCGACATAATCAACGGTAACGCCGCTTTCATCTTGATGGATCTTAGTGACTTTGGCATTGAACTCAATCATATCGCGACACACGCGGGTGAAAGCATCGCCAATTTCCCCCATACCGCCAACAGGCTGGAACATCGCGGGTTGATGCACGTAAACGGTATAATTGGTGTAGAGATCCGCCCACATGCCTGAATCTAATAGTTTATGCATCGGTATCGGTGTTGAAGGCTTGGCAGCAGGCATAAGCCCGCCACCGGGATAAACGCTATAGCCACGATGTTTACTGGTCTCGGCGCTTTTGACATAACGATAATTATTATCCAGCACACCCCAACCTTTAAGACCTTCTAATAGTTTTCCTTTATCCTCTTGAGTAACGGTATCATCTAAGCGGCCTTTATTGACGGCTTTGGATAATAGCTCAGACACATAGCCGCGAATATCGCTTTGCACTTCACCCAAGCGCTGCGGCGCACCATTAAAATGATTGGTACGGTGCAAATAAGCGCGGTCATTGGTTTGAATAAACGGTTGCAGGGCGACATTAAACTTTTTGCAATAATGAAACACCGCATAGTGATGCACGGGCAATCGCCAAGGTCCACCGTTGAAGTAATTGCCTTTTTTAAAGTCGCAAGTGACTTCTTCGCCGCCAAGCTCGGTATATTTATCGCCGCTATTTAGCGTCCAGCTGCGTCCGCCACCACGATTTTGGTATTCAAGTACCGTCACTTTATAACCTGCTTTACGTAACTCGTAAGCTGCCGTAAGCCCGCCCAATCCTGCACCAAGGATAACGATGCTAGCGCCAGCAGGTGCGCCTTTCAGCTCTATCTCTTGATTAAAGCTCGACTCGGAGGCGAAACCTAATGCAGTCATCGCTTGATACATAGCGGTTGCGCCAGCAGTTTTACCTATCATGGCGAGCAGTTGTCGCCGTGTCGGGGAGGACAGCAAGTCTTTCATTTAATCATCCTTATCGGGCTTATCATAAGTAGTACGCAATGAGAAAGTCAGGAGGTTTGGGTTTCTATAGGTTTAGCTTTTCTCTTTGATCACACGTTTAACCTCTGCAGCAGTGACTTCGCTACTAGGCAAACCGCCGAAATTGACGCGTACGTAATTGGCAATACGGGCTATCTGTGTATGGCTTAAGTCTTTCTTAAAACCGGGCATTTTGGGCGCCGTATTAAAAGCACCTTTTGCGCCAAAAGCAATCACGCCAATAAGCGCGTCAGGCTTAGCACGGCGAATGCTACTTAAGCCAACGATGGATGCATAACGGGCATCAGGCTGCGCATAACCGTCAACGCCATGACAACTAGCGCAGTGAGTGAGATATAAGGATTTTGGCGAATCGCTACTATTAATAGAGCTGTTGCTTACGCTACTAGTAGCAGGGGTCGCATTGGCTTTTGCCTCGGCCAGATAGTCTTTTTGCTCAAGTAAGTTATAAATAATAGAAGGGCTGATAGGATTTGGCAGCTTTGCAACATTGACGGGTATCAAATAATCATCCGTCTGAATGGTGGGTACGACTTTTAGATAATTGGCCATTGCGCTCAAATCTGCATCAGTAAGATAACGCGTACTATGAGCAACCGCTTCTGCCATAGGGCCACCTGCATAAGCCCGTTTATCGAGCTTGCCAGTACGCAAATAGATGACGATGTCGCGCTCACTCCAACGCCCAATACCAGTCTCATTATCAGGGGTGATGTTAGGCGCGAACCATTTACCAAGTGGCGCACCAGAGAGATAGCGAGCGTTATCAAGACCTTGGGTGAGATTGCGCGGCGTATGGCAAGTACCGCAGTGCTCTAGGTTATTAACCAGATACTCGCCGCGCTGCTGTATTGGCGTAAGATCATCACGATTCTCGGTAGCGGGCACATTGATAAGATTCCAAGCCAGCATTAAGCTGCGAATGTTTAAAGGGAAAGGTAGATGAGTTGCTTTTTCAGGTGGTTTGTCGACGATAGGAACAGTCTGAAAATAAGCAAATAAGGCACTGATATCAGCATCGCTCATACCGTGGTAGGACGGATAGGGCATAGCGGGATACAGCTGACGACCTAGGGCACGACCCTTACGTAGCGCTTTCTTAAGGTCAGCTTTGGTATAGTTGCCAATGCCATAGCGCTTGGACGGCGTGATATTGGTCGAATAAATATCGCCGATAGGCGTTTCGATGGCCACGCCGCCGCTGTAATCCTCGCGGTGGCAAGCCATACAATCGGCAGTTCGCGCCACATAAGCGCCGCGATTGGCTAAATCGCTGTTACTAGGGCTGACATTAGGCAAGCTAATTTTAGCCGGCAAGTCAGTTATAGGAGGGTCCATATCTTTAGCCATAGCAGCGCTCGAATCAGGGCTGTAGGTCGCGCTAAAAATCAAGCTAAATGCCAATGCTGACATCGTGATAGAAAGTGGCTTCATAATATCCTTATAACCCTAAGCAAATAATGCCAGTCAATCATCCTTGATTGCTCTTACTAAAATAAAACTATTTGCCCGTAATAGCTACTGTTTCATCGCTTCAACTTGAACGTCTAAATCAAGATTTTTGCTGAGACCAAACCATGAATATTTATTTATATTCCAATTGGTTCGGTCTATCGTGGTGGAAAACGCCCCAGTACAAACCTCATTTTTGGCAGTAGCGCTTAGATAACAGTCGAATGCATTGGCGGTGAGACTGATAGGATGGGTCACACCATGTAAGGTTAAATTGCCATCTACACGCGTCACCTTACTTTTATTAAAGTGCCAGCTGGTGGATTGAAAGTGAGCAGAGGGAAAGCGCTCTATATCGAAAAAATCGACCCCTTTTAAACTTTTGCTAAAAATATTACTGCCCGTATCCAAAGAGTTAATAGGTATAATTAATGAGATATCACCTGCTTTTAAAATTGCATCGTATTGCAATTGTCCTTTGACCTGATAGAAGCCGCCGGTCATAGCAGGACTTTTAAAACGTTTAATGGCAAAGCTTACATTTGTGTTATTCGGATTAATGATATAACTGGCCGCATAACTACCACCTATGGTGTTCACCATAATTAATAACATTAAGAGCGGCGGTAAGTAGCGGTTTTGTTTATTCTCTAATTTTTTATTCCTTAATATAGTGCTCATCGCCAGCTTCCTTTTAGTATTTAGCCGTAAGTATTCATCCATAAATGACGAGCGTAATCGATGCTTTTAGCCAGCCTAGTGTAGGAGATGGAAAGGAGTTGGCACTTAAATAAGAGTATAGGCTTGATGTTATTAAGAAAGCGTTAAGATAGTTTAATGAGAATGCTATAAAAATATAAGAAAGCGTTAAAGACGCCATTTTTGATTGAAGTGTCTTCGCTGAGAATACCGTAATAATTCTAAATTTCCGCAAGTCGTTAGCCTTGGCTCTAGATACGAAAGAGCAACTACGAAAGAGCAACTACGAAAGAGCAACTACGAAAGAGCAACTACGAAAGGCGAATTGTTAATATGTGTTGTTGTATATTGATATATGACAATTATTCGTGCTAGCTTTAAAAGCATCTAATCATTTATCGAATTTGAGGTTTTCCAATAAAAACGGCTTTATTTTGAATTGATTATTTAAAATAATTTGTTTGCGCAAAATCAAATGCAATCTGCGGTTGAAAATTGGTCTACCTCAAACAAGGAGACAGCTATGCTGCTCGAAAAAATAAAAACACCGGGTCTTGCTCATCTGTCTTATTTAGTGGGATCAGGCGGGCAAGCGGCAGTGATAGATCCACGTCGTGATTGCGCGATTTATGTGGAGAAAGCTCGCGCAGCAGGTCTTGAAATTACCCATATATTTGAAACCCATCGCAATGAAGATTTGGTTTCTGGCGCCCCCATTTTAGCAGACATGACAGGGGCAACTGTATTGCATGGGCCCAATCCTGAACAGCCCATAGTCTATGCTCAAACAGTACGTGACGGTGATTGCTTTGCCATTGGCCAGCTTAAAATCCAAGTGCTAGAAACGCCCGGCCATACCGATGATCACCTTGCCTACGCGCTATTCGATACTGCTTATCCAGACAAGGCGGTGGGTGTTTTTACAGGTGATGCTTTATTTGTGGGAGATGTTGGTCGAACTGACTTTTATCCTGAGCGGCGTGAGGAAGTCGCGGGTCTGCTGTATGATTCACTACAAAAAATACTGGCGCTGGGGGGTCAGGCGATTATATATCCCGCTCATGGTGCGGGATCTGTGTGCGGCTCAAGCATGGCAGAACGCGAGTTTTCTACCGTCGGCCATGAGAGAGTGAATAACCCACGTTTACAGATGACGGATCGTGAGGCCTTTATTCAGTTTAAAGTCAGCGAGAACCATTACCAGCCGCCGTATTTTAGGCTGATGGAGCGGCTCAATATGGAAGGTGGTGAGGCGCCACCGCCGGTCATGCGCCCGCGTCATCTGTCGCTAAAGCAACTTCAAAGCTGCACGGCTGACCATCTGATCGATATTCGCGAGCCAATGGCGTATGCTGCTGGTCATTTTCCGCGGTCAATGAGTTTGCCTGTCGGTATGATATCTGCTTTTGCGGGCTGGTTCATCGGTGAAGGGGAAAGTATGGTGCTGATTGCCTCAGATGAAGAGCAGCTTGCCACGGCAATGGCGCATCTGGTAAGAATCGCCTTTGATAACATTATGGGTGGTTATGTTGGCGTAGTACCGGCAGCGGCTCAGGGTCAGGAGATGCAACGAACCCCTATGATTGACACCGCTGAGGTTGAAGCACGTTTGATGAATAATAAAGGCAAAGAGGACAACAATTGGACACTGCTTGACGTTCGAGACGTTGACGAGCGCGCTGCCACAGCGATTGAAGGGTCACGGCATATTTATGTCGGTCAACTGAACGAGCGCTGGCACGAACTTGATAAAAATCATCACTATACTCTGATGTGTGCCAGTGGCGCGCGGGCGACGGTAGCCGCTGGTTGGCTAGCAAGCCGAGGGTTCGATAATATTGATATTTATCTCGGCTCTATGGGTGCATGGAAAGCAGAGCATGATTGATATAAAGTGGCTTACATATTTATTAAAAGTTGCAATAGGTATATGAAATACTTACGACCATCATCACTGAATCCATAGCCAATTAACAACCAATAGTGCCGTCTTAGCTGATATAAAGGTTGTCTTCAATACTGTTTTTCATATGCAACAGACGAGGGGCGATATCTTCCTCGAGTTTGTCACGGCTAAGGACAAAGTTTGGTGCGCCGCAATTAAAGGTCAGTAGACCTTCAGTCGGATGCATCAAGGCCGTGGCAACTGCATTGACGTCTTTTTGCCATTCACTAATCGAAAAACAGTACCCATAATCATCATAATCTTTAAAGGCTTTGTCCAGTCCTCGCCTAATTTTTAGCCAATCATCTTTATGCTTAGTACGAATAGCATCAAGAATAAACTCTTGCTCCGCTTGCGGCATACTGGCCAAACAGGCTCTTCCCATTGAGCTTAAATGAATAGGTAAGTACGAGCCGACATTGCGCCGCATCGTAGTGGTGCTTGAGCCTTGTACGACATTGAGATATACCATCGTCAGGCGATCACGAGTTGCCATAGCAACGGCACTGTTAGCATAATCTGCCAGCTCTTCCATGTACGGCGTGACCAAATTATTGATAGAGATATTCGCCATCATTGTATAGCCAAATCCCAACACACCTACAGAGAGCTGATATTTACTACTGTTTGTCGATTGCTTTAAATATCCTAACTTGACTAAGGTATAAGTGAGACGCGTGATTGTGCCTTTCGGAAGCCCTGTTAATTGGCTTAAGTCTTGGTTGCCAAGATAAGGACGCTGCGGGGTAAAACAACGCAGCAGCTCAAGTCCTCGAGCCAAAGCGGTGACAAATTGCCTGTCATTTTGATCTCTCATCTCTGCAATGGGCTCTAGCAATTCAATATGCGTTGTATTGTTAGTGCCTTCATCCATAAGGTTTTTAGTTGTCATATATTATTTTTAATCTCAATCAAGTTAATATAAATATGATAGTAGTCGGTATCTTTATTCATACTATATTAAAGATGCCATTAAATTCTTAACACAGTTATTATAAGCTATTTCGCTATGCGGTATATATATTGAGTAATATTACGCCTTTTGTGGGTCGTACTGTTGTTCTTTAATGAACAAGGTTGGGATAAGACCACATAAGAAGTACGCGCCTGCCATCAGCAACAAACCTGCGCCGATAGAGTTTTGCATGGCCATATAACCAATGGCGACGGGTGCAATAACCGAGCCCAAGCGTCCGATATTGAATGCCCCGCCAATAGCAGTACCTCGAATAGCAGTAGGAAAGCTTTCTGTTAAATAGGTGGCATTGATAGCATAAGGGATGCCATATAAGAAACCAAAGGTTAACATGAGCCAACCGATGTTTTCGGGGGTATGGAAATATACCAATACTGGAATAAAGAGCGCCGTACCCATAGTACCGAATGCAAAGACTATTTTACGCCCAATTTTATCCGCCACTAAACCTGCCACGACTTTAGCAAACATCATGGTCAGATAAGTGCCCGCCATATATAGCGCCATCTCTTTAAATTTGATACCCAATTCAGTTTCTAGGTAAGAAGGTAGCCAGTTGCTGACCCCGAAATAGCCAAATAATAAAAGACCTGAACTCATTGACCATAAGATGAACATGATGCGATGTTTAGGATTTTCAAATATGGCTTTATAAGGATTTTCAGGTTTTTGTAGCGAATCTTTTGCCCCACTGAGTTTAAGAGCACGTGCCGCTTTCCAAGAATTTGGTTCAGGTATAAGAAAGTACATGGCTATCGATAGAATAATAGGTAAAAACGTTAACAGGTATAGTGTGCGCCAACCATAACTTGGAATAATCCAAGCTGAGATGCTGGTGATAACCAAAGACCCTAAGGTAAAGCCTGTCATCAATGCGGCAAGTACCGTCGTTCGATGTTTGGTAGGTACCATCTCAGACATCAAGGTATTGGTGGCAATGTATAAGCTGCCAAGACCCAAACAAGCGGTGAATCTTAATGCTACAAACTGCTCATAGCTTTGCACAAATCCACTAAAGCCAGACAGAAGGGAGAAGAGCGCTGTCGCAAGCACGATAACACGCACTCGACCAAAACGGTCACAGGCCCAACCACCGAAAAACCCACCGATGGCCATGCCAAATAAGGACCAACTGCCTAAAGCGCCCGCTTGTACATTGGTCAACCCAAATTCTAGCTTTATACTTGAAAGTGTGAAGGCGAGAATACCAATATCGGCTCCATCACATAATAAAACGAGAAAACAAAAAAAGAAGGCCAATTTCCAAGGCTGTTTTTGCACAGGAATTAAGCTCGGATTTGAAATTATAGCGGCACTTTTCACAATTTATATCCTTATTGTTGTGAGAGTAAAAGACTATGAGCATATGGGTATAGTGACGTTACTCAGGTATCTGCATCCCAGCAAATACCTCAATACGCTTTAATAATGTAAATACCTGTTACTAATCAAATAACTAGCATTTAAATAAGTGAAAACTACTCGCTCACCTCTTTAATCATATTGCGAGCAATGATGATTTGCTGAATCTGAGTAGTCCCTTCATATAAACGATATAAGCGCACATCACGATAAAAACGCTCAATACCATAGTCGGCGATATAACCAGCACCGCCATGAATTTGTACCGCTCTATCAGCGACGCGGCCGCACATTTCAGTGGCAAACATCTTGGCACATGACGACTCGGTAACGACGTCTTTACCTTCATCGCGCAGGCGTGAAGCATCTAATACCATAGATTTGGCCGCATAAATCTCTGCTTTTGAATCAGCAAGCATCGCTTGAATAAGCTGAAAGTTGGCAATCGGTTGCCCAAATTGCTTACGCTCCACCGCATAACGTAGCGCATCATCTAGCATTCGAGTAGCGGCTCCGGTACTTGCGGCGGCGATATGTAAGCGCCCTTTATCAAGGACTTTCATGGCAGTTTTGAAACCTACACCCTCAACACCACCTATTAAAGCGCTAGCAGGAACGACGCAGTTATCAAAAATCACATCACAGGTATGAGCGCCTTTTTGCCCCATTTTTTTGTCAATTTTGCCAAGCGTAATACCAGGGGTATCGCTCTCAACGATAAATGCTGAAATACCACCCGACCTTTTATTGTCAGGGTCAGTACGTGCCATGACGGTAAATATACCGGCTTGAGGGGCATTGGTTATATAACGCTTGGTGCCATTAAGTACATAGTTGTCACCATCTTTAATAGCTGTGGTTCGGAGTGAAGCAGCATCTGAGCCTGACTCTGGTTCGGTCAAGCAAAAAGAGCCGATGATTTCACCACTGGCAAGTCTTGGTAGATATTTTCGTTTTTGTTCTTCGGTGCCATCAATCACAAGACCAGATGAACCAATACCGTTATTTGTCCCTATTAATGAGCGAAAAGCGGGTGAGGTGCGTCCCAATTCAAATGCCAGTGTGACTTCTTCTTCCATAGTAACGCCAAGCCCGCCGTACTCTTCGGGAATGGTCAGTCCAAACAGCCCTAATTCACGCATCTGGCTGATGATCTCTTCTGGTAGACGGTCGTTTTCTGCTACCCAATCTTCTTTCGGTATCAATTGATTGTTTACAAACTGACGAACAGTTTGGACGATATGGTCGAGTACTTCCTTATCTCTAATCATGTAGTTCTTCCTTGTTGAAATAATATCTAATATTGCTAATAGGGACTTTATGGTTAATTCGAACAAACAGCATAATGGATACTTTATTAAAATACAATACTTTTGGTTTAAAAAACCGCAATGCGGTATTTATTAAGAGTAAATATTTTTAATTTAGGGTTTATTTCTGAATTTAACTGGGTTCTTCTCTTCACAAATGGAAATAAACAGTATATATTGGCACTAGATATCGCTATGCGGTATTAATTACACAATTTTAAGGTGTTTTAAGGATTGCCGTATTTTGCTTAAGGGCACTGTTTAAATTAAAGGACACCATTTAAAGGATGGCATCATGGAAGAGCAAATAATTTTAATTGAGCAGCAAGTAAATGGCGTTTGCGTGATAAGGCTTAATCGTCCTAAGGTTCGAAATGCTTTAAATACCGAATTACGTCAGAAACTGGCAGATATTTTTATCCAATTAAACGATGACCCTCAGATTAAAGCTATTGTGCTGACGGGCGGTGACAAAGTGTTCGCCGCGGGCGCTGATATCAATGATTTCTTAACCGCAAAAACGGTTGATGTGTATCTCCGTCATAGCGAACGTTATTGGGATGCCATCACCAATTGCCGTAAGCCGATTATTGCAGCGGTCAATGGTTATGCCCTTGGCGGCGGCTGTGAGCTTGCTATGCATGCCGACATCATCGTCGCTGGTAAGTCGGCTAAGTTTGGCCAACCAGAAATCAAAATTGGGCTGATGCCAGGAGCAGGGGGCACGCAGCGGCTGTTTCGCGTGATTGGCAAACATAAAGCCATGAAGCTGATATTAACGGGCGACATGATAAGTGCTGATGCAGCGGATCAAATGGGATTGGTTTCTGAAGTGGTCGAAGATGAAGCGACTATCAAACGTGCTATTGAAATCGCTGAACAACTCGCAGGGTATTCACCGATTGCGTTAACTCAAATCAAAGAAGTTGCCAACCTCGGGGTAGACATGCCGCTACAAGCCGCATTGGCTCTAGAGCGTAAAGCCTTTCAGATTTTATTTGATACAGAAGATCAAAAAGAAGGCGCGAAAGCCTTTTTAGAAAAACGTAGTGCTGAATACAAAGGACAGTAGCTTGTTGAGACAAACATAGGCATAGCTAAATCAATTTTCAAAACGAGAGCATATAAAGGATTATTATGACCGTGAACACATTGGCCATTATTGGTACAGGCATTATGGGTATGGGTATCGCCCAAATCGCAGCGCAAGCGGGCATTCAAGTACTTTTATTTGATGCCAAAGCGGGCGCTGCCGAGCAAGGACGCCAATCCCTTCAAGCGACCCTCGAAAAACTAGCGGCCAAAGGTAAATTCACCGACGAGCAGCTACAGTCTACTTTAGCCAATCTGACCGTGATTGAAAATATAGCCAAAATTGCCGAGGTAGATGTCGTAATCGAAGCGATTATCGAAAATTTAGAAATAAAACAACAGCTTTTTAAACAACTAGAAAGCATTGTTCCTGCTGAGACGATTTTGGCGACCAATACTTCATCACTAGCAGTGACCGCGATTGCCTCCGATTGTGAGCACCCAGAGCGCGTAGCAGGATTTCACTTCTTTAACCCTGTGCCGCTAATGAAAATCGTTGAAGTGATTCCGGGTATCTCAACCAAGCCTTCAGTGGTAGAGACGCTTACAACTCTAGCCAAACGCATGGGGCATTTAGGGGTAGTGGCAAAAGACACCCCAGGGTTTATTGTCAATCATGGCGGCAGAGCTTATGGCACGGAGGCCTTAAAAATATTAGGCGAGGGAGTCGCTAGTTTTGAGGATATAGATCTTATTTTACGTGAAGGGGCTGGCTTTCGAATGGGACCGTTTGAGCTGCTTGATCTCACTGGTATCGACGTATCGCATCCAGTTATGGAGTCTGTTTATAACCAGTATTATTCTGAGCCTCGCTATCGTCCGCATCCCTTAACCCGTCAAATGCTAATAGGAAAAAAGCTTGGCCGCAAAGTCGGTGAAGGCTTTTATCACTACACAGAAAATAAAAAACAAGATGGTCAAAAAGTAACAGTAGACCCTTCCAAACAATTACCTTTTAAGACAGATTCCGATATCTCAAACCTCTCAGTTTGGATTGGGGCGGATTTAGCAGAAGATAAACAACAACTGGTTGATTATCTAAGCGCTAATAACATCACTATCGACGATAACGATAAGCCAAACTCTGACAGTTTGATATTGCTGGCTATTTATGGTGACGATACCACCAATGCGGCTATTCGCTATCAGGTTAATCCTAAACAAGCGGTTGCCATCGATATGCTGGCTGACTTATCCAAGCATCGTACTCTCATGCCAAGTATCGTCACGCAAGATAACTTTGTAGCGCAAGCTTATGCCCTATTTGGCAGAAATAATAAGTTTCCTAGATTAACACACCAAGTGCAACGCTAAGTAATAGAATAGAACATCTGGTTTGGCGTTTTAAACCCCAAACGCTTTCTTGGTCTGTTGTTTAACCTGTCTTCAATGTTTTGAACCTCATCATCAGATACTTGTCTAAAGTCACATCCTTTAGGCAAGTACTCTCTAATCAAGCCATTGGTATTTTCGTTTGTTCCTCGTTGCCATGAGGCATAAGCATCAGCAAAGTAGAACCCACTATAGAGTCTTTGCTTAATGGCTTTATGATCCGCAAATTCCTTGCCATTATCGGACGTAATCGTCTTAACGTGTAGTTTCACTGGAGTTAGCATTACCACCATCGCATCCGCGACCAGATGAGCACTCTTTTTAGTCACTCGCTTCATCTTAACCAAACCTGTCTTTCGCTCTACCACTGTCACGATAGCTTGTTTGTGGTTTTTACCAATGATGGTGTCTGCTTCCCAATCACCGATGCGGGATCGCTCTTTTACTACATGAGGGCGCTCATGAATTGAGATCCTGTCATTAATACGCCCACGAGTCTCAGTGGTAAGCCTTTGACGATAGGGTTTGGCTTTGCGTCTTAAATATTGCCATAGCGTGCCGCCTTGCCTCTTATCCGTCCATAAGTAACGATAGATACTCATGTGACTGACTCCACTATGAACGCCTGCTATTTGCTCAGGACTCCACTGCAGTTTAAGCTTAGTCACGACCCAGTCCCAGACGTTTAAAATGATGGTGAAGGCATTATTTGCTCGCCTCGCTTTAGCGGTGTTGTCTGCATGCTTTGCTCGGTAGCCTCGTAGGCTTTTATTGCGTCTAAGCTCTCTTGATATGGTGCTGGGACTTCTGCCTAATGCCCCTGCTATAAATTTAATACTATGTTGTGCCCCTCTAAGGGCATAAATCTGATATCGTTCCTCTAGGCTTAGATGTGTATAGCTCATGGTTGCAATCTCACTTTGGCGGTGGATAGTAGCTTTGATGCTAGCGCATCTAGGCCTCTTTTTCACCTGCTCTTTGATATTGCACTTCATGTGTTAATCTAAGTTTGATAAAAGCTCGAATGAAGGCTCAAATGCTAGTGTCGATGCCACGTTAATTACTGAAAGCACTGGCTTTGTAGCACAGCGAGTCGTGTCGATGGTGATTAACTTAGGCTGTGATATTGCGATGCAAGGTATTGCGTCTCCTGAAGATATCGATAATGCCGTTAAGATTGGATTGGGTTATCCGTATGGCCCTATCTCATGGGGGAATGAGCTTGGTGCCAAGCGAATTTTACTGATTTTAGAACGCATGTATGGGTTAACGGGTGATCCGCGTTATCGTCCTAGCCCATGGCTGCAACGCCGCGCCACCCTAGGTGTTTCACTGTTTACTCAGCAAAATAATTATTCAAGCTAATGGCTTATTAATGATTTAGCGCGCCCAAGTACAGTTACGAAACCATATATTTCAATAAGACAAACTCTCAAAACACAACAAGGAAAAGTTATGTTAGACGCCTATATTTATGACGGATTAAGAAGCCCTTTTGGTCGCCATGGAGGCGCATTAGCCACCGTTCGTCCTGATGACATGATTGCGACAGTAATGAAAGCTTTGGTCGAAAAGCATCAATTACCTAATGATATCTTTGATGAAGTGCTGATCGGTAATACCAATCAAGCTGGTGAGGACTCACGCAATATCGCCCGCAATGCTGCGTTATTGGCAGGATTAGATGTCAAAACACCCGGTCAAACCGTCAATCGCTTATGCGCTTCAGGACTATCTACTGTCATTGATGCCGCTCGTAGTATTACTTGTCATGAGGGGGATATATTTTTAGCAGGGGGCGTTGAGTCCATGACCCGCGCACCCTTTGTATTTGCCAAAACCGAGCAGCCTTTTAGTCGTGAATTTAAAGTATTTGATACCACCATTGGCAGCCGCTTCCCCAATCCTATCATCGAAAAACAGTTTGGTAGCGATAGCATGCCGCAAACGGGTGATAATGTCGCTCGCAAATATGGTATCACTCGCGAAGAAGCGGATAAATTTGCAGCAGCCTCGCAAGCTAAATACCAAGCGGCAAAACAAGCTGGGTTCTTCAACGATGAAATAACCCCAATTATGGTATCGCAAGGTAAAAAACTACCAGAAAAAGCAATAGTAGAAGATGAGCATCCTCGTGCCAGCTCTACTGTTGAGGCCTTGCAAAAACTTAAACCGTTGAATGAAAGTGGGGTGGTCACAGCAGGTAATGCGTCAGGTATCAATGATGGCGCAGCGGCGCTGATTATTGGGTCTAAGCAGGCAGAAGAAAAGTTGGGCTTTAAGCCTATTGCCAAGATTCTGTCATCTGGTGCTATGGGTGTTGAGCCGAATATTATGGGCGTAGGCCCTGTTGAGGCTATTAAACTGGCGTTGAAACGCGCTGACTTGACCCTTGATGATATGTCCATTATTGAAATTAATGAAGCATTTGCCTCGCAAGTACTCGGCTGTCTAAAAGGTTTAGACATTGATTTTGATGACAGGCGTGTCAACCCCAATGGCGGTGCGATTGCCGTCGGACATCCGCTGGGTGCATCAGGCGCAAGACTTGCGTTAAGTACGGCGCGTGAGCTACAGCGTACGGGCGAAAAATACGCGGTGGTCAGTTTATGTATTGGCATTGGGCAAGGGCTTGCCATGGTGATAGAACGAGTCTAAGCGTTTTAAACTACCTTTATTTCAAGCTACCTTTACTATTACTGCCCTCGCCATACTATTTTATTATCAAGGACGACAATAATGACTTCTATACTCAACCAACATGAGGACTACCAGCAAGCTCAAGAAGCGTATGGTTTTCCTCTGATTATCAAACAGCTGCTAAACCGTGCAAAAATTGCCTCTACTGATCAAACCATTAGTTATGCCGATAAGGTCACTTATACCTATGCTGAATTTTTTAAGCGGGTTAATCGCTTGGCAAACGTCCTGAAAAACATGGGGTTGCAAGCAGGTGACGTGGTTGCGGTTATGGATTGGGACAGTCATCGTTACCTTGAAGCGTATTTTGCCGTGCCGATGTCTGGCATGATTTTGCAAACGGTCAATGTACGCTTGGCCGAAGATAAAGTGCTGTATACCATCAACCACGCCAAACCCAAAGCCTTGCTCTTAAATGCTGAATTTGAGCCAATGGCTAAAAACTATCGTCATGAAGCCCCTTCTATTGAGAAGATTATTTGGCTCGATGACACTGGCTTTGATGATGCTGGCTTTGATGATGCTGAGTATGCCGAAGAGGATACAAAAAACGGTACAAAAACTGAGCAAGCTAGCATGCCAGATTATGTCGAAGGTGAGTATGAAGCCCTGCTAGCAGCTGCCAGCGATGCGTTTAACTTTCCAGACTTCGATGAAAATACCATCGCCACCACATTTTATACCAGTGGCACGACTGGAGATCCAAAAGGGGTTTTCTTTACCCATCGACAGATCGTATTACAGACGCTGGCAAGCACGCTAGCATCCGCGCTAAACGCTGAAGGTCAAGGCGCGCGCTACAATGATGTGTACATGCCAATGACGCCATTATTCCATGTGCATGCATGGTGCTGGCCGTATGGGGCAACCATGATAGGGCTTAAACAAGTATATCCAGGACGCTATCTAGCCCCAATGTTGGTGGATTTAATTGAGCAGCACAAAGTCACGCTTTCACATGGTGTTCCTGCGATTTTACAGATGCTATTAAAAGAGATGGCAGCACGAGGACGTAAGTTTGATGGTCTGAAGTTGTTACTCGGTGGCTCAAAGCTGAATGAAGGTTTGGCTAAAGCGGCCATTGAAAGCGGTATTGAGTTTATGTCTGGATTTGGGATGTCAGAATCTTGTCCCGTGTTATCGAGAGCGGTATTTGATGATAAAACGGACTCGATGGAAATGAAAGAGCAGCTTAATTATCGTTGTCTGTCTGGCTCACCGATTATGCTCGTCTCAATGGAAATCTGGGATGAAAACGGCAAAGCTTTACCAATGGATGGTGAGTCGACAGGGGAACTTGTGATTCGAGCACCATGGCTGACTCAAAGCTATTTCAAAAACTCAGATGCTGGTAATGAGCTATGGCGCGGTGGCTGGATGCATACCCAAGATATCGCCTCTATCTCCTCTGACGGTACTCTAAGCATTACGGATCGATTAAAAGATGTGATTAAGTCTGGTGGCGAGTGGGTATCCTCGCTTGAAGTTGAGACTATTTTATCCTTTCACCCGAGTGTCGCTGATGTTGCCGTGATTGGAGTGCCAGATGAAAGATGGGGCGAACGACCTTTAGCATTGGTGGTTTTAAAACCTGAATATGTAGACACCAAAGCGGATGACATTTTAGCCTTAGGCCATCAAGCCGTGGAAAAAGGCCATTTACCAAAGTATGGCGTGCCAAGTGAAATCAAGTTTTTAGTAGAAATGCCAAAAACCAGTGTGGGTAAGCTTGATAAAAAAAGAATGCGCATGATGTACGCAGAAAAACTGATTTAATTCAAAATAGGTCTTTCAATGACTTTAAAACAATCATTCAAGCTTACTGATAATTTTAACGTGTGTATTAATAACATGTATGTTTATTGGTATGACGAGACGAGAAAACTATGAAGGCTTTAGCTATATTACCGGAAGTACAAGAGACGCTTAATAAAGACAAACACCATCCCATGCATGGCTTTGCGGTTATCTATTCTCAACAAGTAGAGTGGGGCGATATGGATTCCTTTGGTCATGTTAATAATGTGGTCTATTACACTTATGCCCAAAACGCTCGTATTTACTACAACAGTCAATTAAATCTATTTAATGAAAATACCTTTTCAGTCATGGCAGCATCATCCTGTCAGTATTTTAAACCGGTGACTTATCCCGATACTTTGTGGATTGGGGTTCGAGTGAAGAAAATCGGCAATGCCAGCTTGATTCATGAATATACCTATTATAGTACGGTGTTAAATACCATCGTTGCTAAGGCTGAGTCCGTGTTGGTATATCTTGATAAAGCCAGCGGACAAAAGAAAAATATCGATGAAACAAAAAGAGCCGCGATTACTGCTTTTGAAAGTTTTAACTAAATTAGGAGGCAAGTTTTTTATATAAGGATATGGTGCTGGTATTTATAAGACTAAGAAATGCGGTAGCAGTAGAGATTTAAAAGGATTGAAATGGATTTTAAAACAAAACAAGGAATGTATAGATCATGCTTTATATCAAAAAACTGTCTTTTGGTTTGGCTGTCCTTGGGGCATGCGTACAGGCACAAGCAATAGAGCTTGTCACAAATGAGGACACCACTTTAAGTATCGGTGGTTATGTTAAAGCCGAAGGTATCTTTTATTCTCCAGATGAAGGCGAGTCTGAGTTCAAAGGCAATGCACGGCAAACTCGGATTAATCTCAAAACCACGAAGAACGTAGAGGATAAAAAACTAACGGGTTTTATTGAAGGTGATTTTTATGGCAATGCTGCAAATGGTGGTTCAGACTTGCGGCTGCGCCATGCGTATGTTCAGCTCGATGATTTGACTGTAGGTAAGACATGGAATGGTCAGTTCTTAGCGGTTTACCCACTTTTGACTGAGCAGCTCGACTTTAAAGGTACGGGACTGGGCACCATCTCTGGTGGCGGCGCTGATATTCGTCCAGATTTGACTGTGCATTACACTCATAAGGGGCTTCGTTTTACAGCTCAAGACCCTGTTTATAATGAAGCCAACCTGCCTGATATGGTGGTCAGCTATAAAAATAACATATCTGATCTGAGCTATAACTTAGCAGTCACGGCACGTGAGGCTAAAAATGGAAACGATTCAGATGTAGGCGTCGGTGCTTCTTTGGCTGGTAAACTCAAACTGGGTAATGACTCATTACATGCGAGCGTATATAACGGTAAAGGGATGGGAGCTTATTCTACAGTATGTGTCGGAAAAGTCCTTGGGGCGACCGGCGCTTCAGATTGTGACGCAGAAGACGGCAAGCTTATATCGCAAACTGGCTTTACGGTAGGCTATAGACATAAATTTACCGAGAAGCTTTTTAGTAACCTGCGTTATGGTGAGATTAATGTTGATGATGCGTCTGATACCTCTGTAAATGTGAAAAGCATCAACCTTATCTATAATTATTTACCCGATTTGGACTTTGGTATTGAATGGAGAGAACGCAGCGATAAGACCTTATCATCAGTAAAAGAAGGTCAGCAAGTTGAAATAATGGCCAAATATAATTTCTAAGCTAAAGGTTGCTAACACTGTATAGGATATAGTTGCTAGCAACCTTTTTGTTAAAACGTTAATCCAAGCTATAAGATTTACCAAGCTAATTAAACATAGTATTTTCTATATTTTTACGCCTATCATCACTCATGTGTGCCACGAATAGGATAATTGTTTTCTCGAATAAAAGACAAGCCGTTTGCAAGGGCTTCAAGCTCAGGTCGGACAAACGGCGCGTTCGAGATATCTATGATTTGAATTGCCCCTTTAGCATTAATCACGAACACCCCAGGCTCGGCAAAGGGATGATCGGTTTCCTTCTCTGAGCGTGGGTCAGAGATGTACAGACCTAGCGTCTGCATCTGCTCAATCGTCAAACCATAAGCTATCGGAAAGCTGATAGTTAGTTTTTCCAAATGCTCCTCTAACTGCTGTTTACTATCTCCTGATATGGCAATGATATCGACACCAGTATCAAAAAATGCGCTTTTTATTGTCTCTAACTGATTGAGGTACTTGGTACAAATGGGACAATGCTTACCGCGGTAAACAACTACCAATTTCCAATCGTGACCGTTTTCAGGCTTGCCTAACGATTTTATCTCACCATTTAGCATTTGTACCTGTATATCAGGAAATGGAGTGCCGGCGCGAAGTTTTTGGCTGTTATCTGATTGCATGGTGCTATCCTTTGACGTTTTATATTAATGGGCTTGGCATAAGTCTTTTACGAAGTTTGACTTTTAGCAATAATTTTTTCAGCAAGGCTAATAAGGTCTGAGGCTATAAAGTCCGGCGTTGGTACTTTGGCGGCGGGCAGTAAGGCATTATAAGGTCGAATGACAAAGGCTGCCTGACAGCCCGCGGCTTGCGCGCCAATCGTATCCCAAAGATGACAGGCAACGAGGCAGAGGTCTGCCATCTCTACAGATAATACATTTGCCACCATCTGATAAGTTTCAGGTGCAGGCTTGAATTTTTCTACTGTCTCAACGCTAAAAGAGTGCTCAAAAAACTCACTCAATCCTGCCTTTTCAAGTGGCGTAGGCGACGCGCTACTGGCTGAATTGGTTAAGGTTACTAGCCTAAACCCTGCGTCACGTAGTTTGGTTAAGGCTGGTGCAGCATCAGGATGCGCTGGCATCTCATTCATACGCTGCTTAAATTCATTAATATCGCTATCTGTCAGCGTAACGCTATGTATATCGGCTGTCATCTGTAATGCACCAGCGCCAAGCTCGCCAAAAGGAGTGTAAAGATTCGACAATGTCATGGTTTGCGAATAAAGCACCAATTGGGCAAACCATTCCCTTAATATTCTATCGTCACCAAATAGTCGAGCAAATAAAGGCGCGAGGCTATCAATCAATATCGAGCAGCGTCTCATTAACGTCGAATACGATGACTGAGGGTGATGGATTAGACGGCATAAAGGCTCCTATATATCGTGATAGATGCTGTCCGCAGCTTTATAGTTAGGGGGGGTATGGTTCTGACTGCGGGTAAGATTGCAGAATTGGTTCAATTTACTTTAACTGGACTTGAGTAATCATTCAAGATAAAATTGAGCAATTACTCAAATAGTACAGCCGTGCTTATTTCATCATTTGAGGTCATGGCTTTTAAACATGGGAATATATTATGTCACGTACCGCACTGTATAACCGTCAGGAAGCTTTAGAGCGAGCGCTAAAGCTTTTTTGGCAAAAAGGATTTCATGCCACATCTTTAAAAGATATTGAAGAGGCGCTCGATATGCGTCCAGGTAGTATTTATGCTGCATTTGGCAGTAAAGATGGACTGTTTCAAGAAGCATTAGATTATTATGCTCGATTGGGTCTGACGGAGCTTGAGCGTATATTAAGCCATCACGAATCGCCTTTGCTCGGATTGGCCGCTTATGTGCGTCAGCTCGGCGGCATACGGGACAAGGAGCTGCCAAGTCAGGCCTGTATGTTGGTCAAAAGCTTGCTCGAGCTTGGCGCTCGTGAACAAGCAGCACTACAAAAAGTTGAAATGCTGCTAGCAGGTATGGAGACACGCTTTATCGATTGCTTTATTGCCGCGCAGCAACTTGGTGAGCTGGATAGTACGCTGGATGCGACTAGACTAGGACGACGCTTACAGGCTGAAGTCATGGGTCTACGCGCCTTTGCCCAGCGTGATGTCGATAGCGAGGCAATACATGCATTGGCTGAAGATATGGCATTGTCTATAGAAGCGCTGCGTATTGATGGCTAAGCCAAAACATACCAAGGTATAATTCTTTATCCTAATAAAAGGGCTGTATGATGATTACCATACAGCCGCAAATGCTATTACTATTAAAGAGCCAAAGCCAAATCCTAAGACTAACCTAAATCTTTAGCTTTGCTATCCTTTAACCAACCTTTTACTAGCTTATTTTATGCCATTCAAACTTTTGGAAAGGCTTGTCGATTGGCGTGTTGGCCAAATGGTTGGTGTAGTTGCTCATCACTTTTTGAGCCGCTGCAAGAACCACTTCCAAAATCTGACGCTTGGTAAAGCCTGCATCCAAGAACGCTTGCACTGCATCATCATTCACATTACCACGATCACGAACGACCGATAGCGTAAAGTCGCGTAATGCTTCTAGTTTGGCAGTTGGTAGAGGTGTCTCGTTGCGCAAGGCTTCGGTGACTGCATCATCTACTTTCATGCTCTTGGCGATGCCTGTATGGGCAGGGACGCAGTAATGGCACTCATGCTCGACGTTGATGGTTTGCCAGACGACCGTGACTTCTTCATCATCGAAACTGCTGTCTAAAAACAACTGATGTAGCTGTTGGTAGCCTTCGAGCAAGCCAGGCGCTTCAGCCATGACGGCATGTAGATTAGGTACCATGCCAAACGCTTTGATAGAAACATCGAGCAAGTCTTTGCTTTCTGCTGGAGCGGTGTTTTTGTCGTGTAGGGTAAATTCAGTCATATTAAAACCTTTTAATCATTATCAGTGAATTGTTGTAAAAGTAAGTGTGTAAAAGTGACTTGAGAACCTATTATATATTTGAGTGAACGCTCAATTTGATAGATAGTATTTTCTGGGGTAGCTCAACAACTGCGACCACTATAAATCATTTTGAGCAAACGCTCAAATTATAATTGAATGAACACTCATTTATTTGTAAGTTTGATTTACATTCAAGGATGAGTAGATGAACGCAAAACTTTATTTGCGTTTAAATGAATGGCCTTTAAATGGCATTACTAGTAATCCCCAAAGCGAGGCATTTTGTCTGGGTGATGGATATTCTTTTAAACCAATATCTAGCTCGTTATCAGGTTTTTTTGCTTCACTTTTATAACTACCAAAAATCCAATCCCACCAAATAACGCTAAAACCATAGTTTGAATTGGTCTCACTAACGCGTTGGCTGTGGTGGATACGGTGCAAAATCTGCGTCATTAATATTAAGCGCGTAGGCTTTTCAAGGGCGGGTGGCAGGCGAATATTGGCATGGTTAAACATCGCTAAGCCATTTAACGCAATCTCAAAAATCAGTACTACGCTGGCAGGAACGCCCAACAAGCTGACGGCAGCGAGCTTCACTAAAATGCTTAAAACAATTTCAATAGGATGAAACCTAAGCCCTGTACTGGCATCAACATGTGCATCAGCGTGATGAACTTTATGCAAACGCCACAGAATAGGCACGCGGTGGAATAATCGGTGCTGCCAGTAAATAATGATGTCGAGCAATATTAGGCTTAATATGATGACAACAATGCTTGGCAAGTCAATAATATTGAATAGACCAATCCCATGCTGCTGATTATAAAGTGCCACAGCCGTTAGACCGACAGGCACGGCTAGACGAGCAATAACGGATGACGCAAACACCAAGCCAAAGTTAGCGAACCAGCGTTTACTGCTTTTGATCGGCGCTTTACGTGCAGGCATGCGCCACTCAATCAGCATCATAATCACTAAAATGCTCAAAAAGAACCCAAGCCGCCACCATACTTCATTAGTCATTGTTTGCCTCTTGAGGGTTTACACCAGCAGGATATTGTGACCATATTTTTTTATTTTGAACCGACTATGGTATCAGTCTCTAACTGCTTCAGGGTATGATAGCCGCCATGGATACGGGTAAAAATCGTTATCGCACAGGCCGTGGCAAAGATGCCAGCGAGTAGTACAAAGTGCTGCGGCCAAAGGCAAAAGGCAACAAACAGCGCAATAGTCTCAGTACTTTCCGTCAAACCGTTCAAATAATAAAAGCTTTTATATTTGAACTGTGGTTTATCCAGTTTAAACTTTTCCGCAGCGATGGCAAACGCTAAAAAGCTAGAGCCTGTGCCGATAAAGGTGGCGAGCAATAAAGCGCCTGCAATGGCGTTTTGTTCAGGATTAGCCAAGATAAATCCCAGCGGCACTGCTGCATAAAATAAAAAGTCGAGCGTAATATCTAAGTAGCCGCCTGCGCTTGAGCTTTGCTGTGCATGGCGAGCTAGCGCGCCATCAAGACCGTCAAAAATGCGATTTAACGCAATCGCTGCCAGTGCGCCATACCACAGTTCAAACGCCAGTAACGGTAAGGCTAACATGCCGATTAAAAAGCCTGCTACCGTGAGTTGATCAGCCGTGATGCCGCGTTTATGTAATACAACGACCACAGGGGCTAGTATCGGCTTAATCATGGGCGTGAGAAATTTGTCTAGCATGCGCTTGCCTTTTATATTTCGCTTTGGTGTTTAAGGTTATAATTCTAAGACTACAGGTCTAAATGAATAACTTTACCCTTTGCGGCCTCAGCATCGCTATGATCGTGCGTGACCATGATAGCAGGGAGCTTATGAGTGCGAATTTGCTCAAATACCAATTGCCGCGTATCTACTCTTAGCTGAGTATCCAGCTTGCTAAATGGCTCATCGAGTAGTATCGCTTTTGGCTCGTTAAGCAAGGTGCGCAGTAGCGCCACTCGTGCTTGTTGCCCGCCTGATAAATTATCGGGATGACGATTTCCCATGCCGGCTAATCCCACTTGTGCCAGCGCCTGTTCTATTTTTTCATTACGCTGTTTTCTATCTCCCGCCTTATTGCTTTTAGGCATCGCAAAAGCAATATTACCCGCTACTGATAAATGCGAAAACAGTAGGGCGTCTTGATACAGTACCCCAATATGGCGCAGGTGCGTCGGCAGATGGCTTACATTTTTATCATTTAACCAGACTTCACCAGTAGCGGTAAAACCGTTTGGTAAAGTACCTGTTAGCCAGTTCAATAAACTCGATTTGCCACTGCCAGATGGGCCCATGACAGTCAATATTTCACCACCAGCAATCTGCTCATCTAGGCTGAGCAGTAGCGTGCCTTGTCGATATAACTGTAAGTCTTTTATCTGTAAAGAGGATTGCATCAAAGGCCCTTTTATTTGCGTTTTTATTATTAGGTATTTTCAAAATCAGTGCTATTTAGAATCAGTGCTCTTCAAAACGAATATATTTTAAAAAACATTTTAACGGCTGCTATTTTTACCACTTCGAAAAAAGTACTTCGGCAATACCCACGCCAATATAAAGCCAATTAACGGCAGTGCCATTTGGATGATGGCATACACCGCACTGGTGCGCCTACTGGCACCATTTGCGAGAGTCACAGCTTCGGTAGTGATGGTGGCAATACGTCCGCCGCCTGCCAATAACGTCGGCAAGTATTGACCAAAGCTAATGGCTAAACCAAGGGCAATGGCAATCAAAATCGGTGCAAACAGCTGTGGTAATTTGACCTGCAAAAATACTTTTGCTGGGGTCGCACCAAGGCTTGCGGCTACATGAGCAAAGCGCGGGTCTAGACGTCTGTAGCTACTGGCAAGCGATAAAAACACATAAGGCAGTACAAAAAGCAGATGGGTAAACGCCACATTAAAAAACGCCGTTTGGTTATTTACCAACTGCTGTAGCCACACCAAACCAAATAAAAAGGCAATACTGGGCACTAACAGCGGCAAATAGATAATAAAACTGGTAAATGTTGAAAGAGATTTTTTACTTAATTGCTCAGCTTCCAAACATAACAATGTCAGCACAATGGCAAATACGGTACTCACGATACCGATTGTAATGGTATTAAATAATGGCGTGCTCATTTGCGTAAAGGCACTTTGAAAATGTAATAATACCAATTGTTCTGGCAATACGGCTGGAAAGCGCCAAAAACCAGCCACTGACCACATTACCAGACCAATGAGCGCCAGCAAAATAAAGCCAATCACCACAGTGGTCAACGCTGCGGTAATTTTTTGCCATAATGCATCGGCATAGTTGCGCTTGCCATTTATCAACGTGCCATTAAAGTAAGCTTTTATCGCTCTCTCAGCGCCGAGCCACAAGGCGATTAAACCACCCGTCAACGCCAGCTGTAATAATGCGCCTGCCGAGGCTTTTATACGTAAGTTTAAATCAACATCGTTAAACCATTGCATGATAGTAACCGCGAGCGTTGGCGGCGTGTTTGGACCGAGTATCAATGGCATCTCTACGCTGGCACTGGCGTAGGCAAGCACGGCTAAGACAGGCAAACGTAAAAAAGGATAGAGGATAGGGAGGACGGCTTTAAAAAAGGCAGTAATGGGGTAATAGCCGAGATTTAGCGCAACTTTATATTGCTGACGTAGCTTTTTACCAAGCTCTGGTTGTGCCAAGGCGCCTAATGCCATGAGTAGTAAAAACGGCAGCTCTTTTAAGGTTAAACCCAAAATGATACTGATGCCGTAGGGGTCATGCGGAAAGATACCACCTGGCGCCAATTCCCAACCGCTTAGCCACGGTGAAATAAGCCGTGAAAACATACCAGAAGGCGCAATTAAAAAGCCAACCGCAATGGCTGCCGCTGCATGAGGAATGACCAAGATTGGACTCAGCAAACGCTCAATACGGGTCAACCAAACGCTATTAAAAAATGCCGCCAATATCATTAAGGTCATGACAAAAGCGAATAGGGTACTTATCAATCCAGTAGCGATGCTTAACGCTACCATTTGGGTAAGACCCGGCGTCTGCCAAAGATCGTTAAAGCCTTGTAGACTAACGGTCGTTTGCTCAAGTGCAGGTACCCAGCTAAAGGCAGGTAACAGCACGCTGACCAAACCACCGAGCACGGGTAATATCAGCAGTAGCAATAAAAATTTCGGACTCAAAGATACAATGCGCGTAAATAGGTCTGTTTTGTAAGGCGCTGCCATGCTAGAGCTTATTGCAGAATTGACGTTTTTCTTCGCCGTTTTATTATTAGAATCTTTACTCATGGGCTGACCCCATAACGTGTCTGCCAGCCTTGCATAATGGCATCAACCCAGCTCGGATGTGGCTCATTTACGGTATGCTTTATCGCATCAACCGGTAGGGCGCTCGGATGGGGTTTGTTAGTCTTGAATAGCGATTGTTGCTCAGGGTTAAGCGTAGATTGGACGAGTACGGTTTTATCACCCCATATGGCAGGCGTTTGCTTTTTAGCCTGTGCTTCTGGGCTTAGCAAAAAGTTTGCCACCAGCTGCGCCGCTTGCGGATGGCTGGCGTTATAAGGAATGGCCACAAAATGGGTGTTACTTAAGCTTCCATCACTCATGGTATAGCTACGAATACTCTGAGGTAAATCATAACGCTGCACGGCCGCAGGAATTTCAGGCGCGGAAAAGCTAAATGCTAAGCTAAGCTCGGTATCATCAACCAAACGCCGCATGTGCGCGCCCGTTTGCACAAATTGCTCACCCTTGCGCCATAGAGTGGGATGCAAATCATCGAGAAACGTCCATAAAGGGGCTAATATCATATCTGAATTTTGCTCAGTGGCTGGCAAGTTGAGCTGTGCTTTTGTGTTTTCGCCTGTGTTCGTATCCTGCTTTTCATGCAGCATGACTAAAGCATATTTTAAAAAGCTCATTCCTAAAAAGTCAGGCGGCTTTGGATAGCTAAAACGCCCGGGGTTTTGCGCCGTCCAATGGACTAGTTCATTCAAGGTGGTTGGCGGCTTGCCAGTTGATAAACTGTCGTAATAAAAGGTCAGCGAGGCTTGACCCCATGGCGCTTCCATACCATTGGTCGGTACACCAAAATCAAAGTTAACGGCAGGATTATTCTCTGGATCGGTCAAGGCAAAGTTAGGCAGCTTGTTCGCCCATTGTTTCAGCAATAATGAGTTTTCACTCATGGTGGCAAAGTTTGCGCCATTAATCCAGATGAGGTCTACACTGCCTTCATCATTGTTATTGGCTGATTTTTCCGCAAGTACGCGACTGACCGCTTCACTGGTGTCGCTTAATTTCACATGGACTAAATTGATATTATATTTATCATCTACTTGCTCGGCTGCCCACTGTAGATAGGCATTGATCTGTGGGTCGCCGCCCCACGCATGGAAGTAAACGTCTTGGTTTTTACCTTGCGCCTCTATCTGCTGCCAAGATGATAAATTTTGATTAAGGTCATCGGTAGTGGGTGAAGCAGTGCTTGCTGATATGCTTGAAGAAATAACTGCACAAACGCTAAGCGCCATAGCATAGGCGCTATAGCGGCTTAGATTTTTTAGCGTTGGCAAAGCTGGTAAAGATTTAATAACGTACATTTAAGTTTCCGTTATGATTATATATTTTTAGCGCAGTTGATAAAAAATCTACCTAACCTCGACGCCATGTATGGTATTTCTCAAGCCAATTTAATAACGTTTCAGGCGCATGATTGCGTTTCCATTCACCAGCCGCGTATTTATTACCCTCCGCCCATGTCGGGTACATATGAATGGTGCCGAGTATTTTATTCAACCCTAAACCGTGCTTCATAGCCAGTATAAATTCCGGCATTAAATCACCAGCATGCTCAGCGACGATGGTCACGCCGAGTATTTTATCTTTGCCTTTAGGGGTAATGACTTTGATAAAGCCAGCGTTGGCGCTTTCTGTCACCGCACGATCTAAATCTTTAAAGTCGTAGCGGGTAACCTCAAAGTCGATGCCTTTTTCGATAGCTTCTTGCTCATTTAAGCCCACGCGTGCGACTTCTGGATCAATAAAAGTCGTCCACGGAATCACGCGGTAATCGACTTTAAACTTCTTTAGATGTCCAAACAAACCATTTACCGCCGCATACCATGCCTGATGGGAGGCCACATGAGTAAATTGATAAGGGCCGACGACATCACCAGCCGCGTAAATATTGGGGTAGAGGGTCTCTAGATAGTCATCGGTCTCGATGGTACGTTCAGTTTCTATTCCTAAAGCTTCGAGGCCATAACCTTCTAAGCGCGCACGACGTCCAACGGCACAAAGCAATTCATCATATTCAATAGCGATTTCTTGTTTGTTTTGACTGCTTGGCTTATCTGTACCGCTTCTTTTAACTGCATTGTCGCCTTGCGCTTCAACGATAATGAACTTTTTACCATCGCGAGCTTCACAACGAATCGCTTGATGTGAGGTTAAGACGTTTACGCCACTCTCGACGAGTACTTTCTGTGCAAACTCTGAGACTTCCACGTCTTCTTTTTTCATAAGACGCGCGCCTCTTTCGATTTGGGTCACATTGGAGCCTAAGCGGGCAAAAGCTTGCGCCAGCTCAGAGCCGATTGGTCCGCCGCCAAGAACGACCAGTTTTTTCGGCGCTTCTTCTAATTCGGTAAATTTATTCCATATGGTATCGCTGGTCACATAACCTGTTTCTTCCAAGCCTGGCAGGTCTGGTACAAATGGGCGCGCGCCAGTAGCGATAACGATGGAACGTGCGGTGAGTGTTTGCGTGCCGCCATCGTTTAGCGCAATCTCTACCGTCCACGGGTCGATGAATTTAGCATAGCCTTTTAGCACTTCGACACCCAAGTCTGTATAACGCTCGACGCTGTCATTTGGGGCGATATCAGCGATGACTTTATGGATGCGGCTCATGACGTTCTTAAATGAAAATTCTGGAGGGGTATTTTCCAAGCCGTAACGCTCACCATGGCGCATCTGTTCTGCGACTTTTGCGCTTTTAATCAAAGCTTTACTGGGTACACAGCCATAGTTTAAGCAGTCGCCACCCATCTCACCCGCTTCGATTAAGGTCACTTTTGCTCGGACGGTCGCCGCGATATAGCTGGTGACTAGCCCGCCAGCACCTGCGCCAATCACAATCATATTACGGTCGAATTTTTTAGGTTTGCTATAGTTTTTATAGACGCGGCGTTTTTTTAGCATATTTAATATCCCTTTTGCTATTAATGGGAAAAAACCTAACAACGCAAATGAGACAATCAAATTAAACGATAAAATCCCTGACAAGCTGTCAATTTGCGCCAGTTGCGTACCGGCATTAACGAATACAAAAGTGCCCGCGAGCATACCAACTTGGCTTACCCAATAGAATGTCCTCGCTTTAATCGCGGTGACGCCCATGAGTAAATTAATCAAAAAGAACGGAAATATCGGTACTAAGCGCAGGGTAAATAAGTAAAACCCGCCTTCTTTTTCAACGCCAGCATCAATGGGTGCTAAGCGTTCAGGAAAGCGCTGCTTAATCGTATCACGCAGTAAATAACGGGAGGTTAAAAAGGCGAGTGTCGCGCCAATACTGGAGGCAAAGGAGGCGACCAGTAACCCTTGCCATAAACCAAATAACGCTCCAGCTGCCAAGGTCAAAATAGCTGCACCCGGTAAGGATATGGCGGTGACGACGACATAAAGTAAAAAGAACCCACCGATAATCAATAGTGGCGATTGCGCTTTATAGTCGTTAAATTGCGCCATCGACCCTTTTAAGCCGTCAAGCGTCAATAATTGATTTAGGTCAAAATAAAAAAAGCTTGCCGCTAATATCAATATTAACAGTATTAAAAATATTCTTTTAATCATGAAATGTCCGGCTAAATAGTGGGGCAAAGGGTGCAAGGGATATAGTTTAAAAAGTACTATTTATCAGCAGCTATAGATGTCATTAATCCTACTATAATCTACTTTTTCATTACGGGTGGTTATATGTTACTTTTTAGTTATATAGATAGACACCATATTGTTGAGAATGACTGGCGGCTTTTTTAAGCTTAGAAAGGTTAATCCTGAGTCCAAAATTTGCTATGTTTTGAGTGATTGCTCAATTATAGGTATAAGAAAACCGCCAAATAATTCATTTATGGATTGTAATGTTTTTTGAGTGATTGTTCAAATTATTATGATGTTTTTATGATGCTAAGAATAACGAGGCAATAGCAAACATAACGTCAAACACGATTTTTGTCATCATATTGTCATAACGTAATCGTATCCTTGAGCTCATTATAAATAGCGTTGGCGTCACACTCATATCTTTAGTCATTCAATGACTTATCGAAAACAGTTAGCGCATAGATATTAGGTGTGTTTATGAAGGTTGTTGGTCGGTTTGGTAGTATTTCCACCCGTATATTGATTATCTTAACATTGGCTTTTTTGCTTATTATTTTGCTGGTGTACTGGGTCATCGAAACCCAAGCTAAGCCGCGCATACTGGAGATGACCTCAGAGACAGTGGTTGAAACAGGCAACGAAGCCATTAACAGCATCATGGCGAGTATCAATCATGTCGACGGATTGGCCAAAGCCACCAGTACAATGGCGGGCGGGTTACCAAAACAAGACGCTCTTTATAAAGAAACCTTTGGTAATCTCATGCAACAAATGGATCAACGCATTGCAGGCGGTGGCGTATGGTTTGATCCAAATATGTACGCTGAGGGTAGAGAGCGGCAGTCATTTGTGTGGGCGCGCGATAGCTCAAGCAATATGCAGCCATTAGCGGGCTATAATCAAGCGCGCCAAACTCCGAATCCCTATTATCGTGATTGGTGGTACATTCCTGCAATGTACGCGCGTCATGACCACTGTGTTTGGAGTCGTGCCTATGTCGATCCGGTGAGTAATCAGCCGATGATGACATGTGCCAAGGCTTTATACGACAGTCGCAATCAGGCTTTTGATGGAGTGGTGAGTTTCAATCTGTTACTCGATAACCTCGGCGAGGCGATGAAAAAGTGGCAAGATAAGCTCGGTGGTTATGTCTTTTTAGTAGACTTGGACAATCGGTTTTTGACCTTTCCCGATCAGTCGATGGTCATGCACGCAACTAAAGATAGCGGTCAGGGCGAGGTCGTAACGGCACGTCAGTTGGCAGATGCCAACCCTAGCTTTGCCCCTATTGCGGACAGTCTAGATAGCATTAATCAGACACTGATAGATGAGGCAGTAACCAAAGATGAAAGCCGTTATACGCTCGCTGCACGTAGTATTCTAAGTACGACCAATCTGGATAAAATCAGCGAGCAAGAGTCCAAATTGCTCTCAGCATTATTGCTGTTAAATATCGATCAAACGTTTAATTTGGTAGACAGTCATTTGGTCGATACCATCGCTGTGCCCAATGATTTTGTGTTGCAGCAGCCCGCCACCGCCTTCGTGTTTCGCATGCCGTTTACGTATTGGAAGATGGTCATCGTCAAGCCTGATAATGACCTGATGAGCGTGGCAAATGCCCTGTCTAATAAACTGATTCAAGCCATGCTGTTTGGTTTCATTCCTATCTTATTGTTGACCGCATGGGTGTTTCGTCGCTACTTTACGCGGCCGCTAAAGCACATGGCACAGTCAGTGGCTGATATGGGAGTGTTAATTGAGCAGAAAAAATATCAACAATTAAGCGCGCATAAACTGCCTTATTCAAATGTCAGCGAGATTCAAATTATTAGTGAGCAGATCAATCAGCTGATTGATCGCGTCGTCGAGAATGAAGGCGCACTTGCTGAAATCAATGTTCATCTAGAAAAACAAGTCGCCGCCCGCACGCAAGACTTACAGCAAGCCATGGATGAATTAAAAGCCTCGCAAGTGCATCTGGTGCGTTCTGAAAAAATGGCTACCCTTGGCCAAATGGTGGCAGGTGTGGCGCATGAGGTCAACACGCCGCTGGGCTATGTGCGTAGTAACATGGAATTGGTTGGCGATAATCTCATGCGTTTTGATGAGTTGCTACAACATACTGATCAATTATTGCATGCCTTAAAAGCGCCAACTATCAATCAAGAACAAGTCGAGCAACTGATAGAGCAAACTTTACAATGCTGCGAGGAAATTAAAGAAGATGAGGTCAGTGAGGATTTGGCCGATTTGATTAAAGATGGACTTTACGGCGTCGATCAGCTTGCCGAGCTGGTCGTCAGCTTGCGCGACTTTTCTCGAATTGATGAATCTAAGGTGAAAGATATCGATATCAATGAGTGTATCAATACCTCATTGATTATGGCGCGCAATAATTTAAAAACTCTAGACGTCAAAACCAATCTAGCCGAGCTGCCACCGATTCAATGTAATCCTTCACAAATCAACCAAGTATTATTGAACCTATTTAATAATGCCGCCCAAGCCATACCGAGTGATCATAAAGGGACATTACAAGTCACGTCGTCTGTTGATAAGGCGCAGCAACATGTTGTGGTACGCATTATAGACAATGGATCTGGTATCAAAGAGGATGTTTTAAATCATATCTTTGAGCCATTTTTTACCACCAAAAAAGCAGGCGATGGCACAGGGCTAGGGTTGGCCATTACGGCACAAATCATCGAGCAACATGGTGGATATATCGAGGTTAGTTCAATCGTTGGCGCGGGTACGACCTTTACCATCAAACTGCCGATACAGTCTAGCGCTCATGAACCTAAACCTTCACAAGCTTTATTTGAAAGTTGAGAGACTTCCAATCACTTATTTAAAGAGAGCATCATGCAAAAACCAAAAATCGCTTTTATCGATGATGAGCCACGTATTTTACGCAGTTTAAAAATGCATTTTCGCCAGTCACATGATGTATTTATCACCACTGATGCTAGCGAATTGATGAAGTATGTCAGCGAGCATGATGTGCAAGTGGTCATCAGCGACCAACGCATGCCAGATAAGCAAGGTACAGAAGTGTTACGTGATATCAAAGCGGCCTCACCAAATACTATTCGTATCTTGTTAACCGGTTATGCGGACCTAAATGCTGTGATGGATTCTGTGAATGAGGGCGAAATTTATCGGTATATCACTAAGCCATGGCAAAATGATGAGCTTAAACAAATCGTCAATAAAGCCACAGGAATAGCTCAGCAAACGCAAGAAATCACCCAAAATACTATGCAAGATAATGACACTCAAAAATTTAGTGGTGGCACTGGTAGCAATCGTAACATATTGGTATTAGATGACGACGAGAGCGTCTATCAGCAAATAAAAAGTCACTTTAAGAGTGCTTATACCGTGAGTTGGGCCAGTAACCTTGAACAGGCAGCAAAGTTATTACAAAAGAAACGCTTTGGCGTCACTATTACGGATTCGACACTCAATAAAGAAAATAT